>CALVQA010000030.1 GCA_944354725.1 uncultured Clostridia bacterium | reverse complement strand
TGTGCGCAAGGTATATGCGCATGTTCGGCAAAAATTCGTGCTGCGTTCCCCTCTTCGAGCAGAAGGTTCTTGCCGGGATGATATCGGAAGGCCTGTTCGAGAGGCACATAAACAGGATGCGCAACTATTACAGGGGCGTAAGGTCGGAACTCATTCAAAGGACGGAGGAACTCGGCTGCCCGCACAGGGTACGCGATACCGCGAGCGGCCTGCACTTTACCATAGAGTTTCCCTCGGCGCCTTCCGACGGGTTCATAAAGGAGGAGGCCGCCCGTGCGAAAATAAATCTCAGATGCCTTTCGGACTATCTTACCGAGCCGCTCTCCGGCTACGGCAAAACGGCCGTCATAAATTATTCGGGTATGACCGTTGCGGCCGCCCGCGCTTTGAAATTGCCCTCCCGTCTTACAAAACGGCATTAAAAAACGGCCGCGCAAATTTTGCGCGGCCGTACGGTGTTATGATTGCGTTGTGTTTTTTGTTCTGCCCTGTCCCGTGTTTTAGCCGATGCGGGTAAGGGCAAGGTAGTAGCGAGCCGCCGTCCTAAGGTCGGAACCTGCGGCGCACCTGCGCTCTACGTTCTTGTATACGTTTCCTAAAAGATTGTTGAATAACATGTCAAATACCTCACATTTTCTTATTTTTTTGGCTGTTTTCGGCCCGTTCGGCCGTTTTGTGTGTTTTTGCCTTTATCTCGCGCAACCGAGCGCCACGTACGAAAGGGGTTCCACGCCGTACGCGCTCTTGTTGTCGTCGCTCTCTATGTCGTTCAGCATTTCATAAATTGCCATAAAGATGTTCCTCCTTTAACAGAGTTTTTTAGTTCGTTCCCTCCGCGCGCCGGCTTATCTTGCGCAGCCGAGCGCCATATACGAAAGGGGTTCAACACCGTATTCGCTTTTGTTGTCTTCGCTCTCGATCCTGTTGAGCATTTCGTAGATCGTCATCTTTAAAACCTCCGTAAGGTCTTCGTATACTTCTCTCGCGCAAGGCGATCAGTTTCTCGAGTTCGTGAGTGCAAGATACACAAGGGGCAGCATTGCCATTTTGTCGTTATCCTGTTTTGCCTCTGTGAGAAGATGATTGAATATCATGGCGATTACCTCCTTTTGTTTTAGTATCGCTCAGGGGTCTTCCCTGATTGCGCTATCAGTATAGCATGTCGCTTTTTGTTAGTCAATAACAATATCAAAAATTTTAAAAATTTTAAAATTGATAATTTACAACATTATACTATGATAGTACCGATAAATTATGTTAATTTGCGGGTCAAAAATTATCTGTCGTGTTAAAATATCTCACGTTCGACACAAATTAACATTTTTTTACACAAGTATTATAACCGCCCGCCGACGCTTTAAACAGAAAAAGCGGCAATATTTTTTGCGCGGCTTCCGGATCTCGGATGTTGACACATTGCCGGACGTCGGGCTATAATATGGTAAATAAGTTGCATGTCTCGGAGGTTTGGGCACATGGCTGAAAAATTTGTTTGTGTCGGGCTTGAAAGGGCGGTGGCCGTTGCCGCCGGGCGGGAGCGCGCCGAGCTCGTGCTTAAAAACGCGCGCTGGCTCGACGTGTTTTCGGCGGAGGTGCGCACCGGCGACATAGCGGTATGCGGCGGTAAAATAGTCGGCATCGGCAGCTACGACGGGCAAACGGAGTACGACTGCGGCGGAGGCGTGGTGTGCCCCGGGCTCATCGATGCTCACGTGCATATAGAGAGTTCGCAGCTCTCTCCGGAGCGGTTTGCTTCGCTCGCCGTGCCGCGCGGCACTACGCTTGTCGTTGCCGACCCGCATGAGATAGTAAACGTATGCGGGCTCGCGGGCGCATACTACATGGCGCGGGCGGCCGCAAAGACCCCTCTCGAAGTCAAACTCATGCTGCCTTCGTGCGTGCCTGCCACGCCGTTCGAAACGAGCGGAGCTTCTCTCGGTGCGGAGGAGACCGAGCGCGCCCTCTCCGGCGGAAGGTTTTTCGGCCTGGGCGAAATGATGAACTATCCCGCCGTCGTCGCGGGGGAGGCGGACGTGCTCAAAAAACTTTCGGCTGCCCGCCGTTTCGGAAAGGCGGCCGACGGCCATGCGCCGGGGCTCACGGGCGGGGCGCTCAACGCCTATTGCGTCGCGGGGGCGCGCACCGACCACGAATGTTCGACCGCCGCCGAAGCTTTCGAAAAGGTGGCGCGCGGCATGTATGTGCTGCTGCGCGAGGGCTCTGCCTCGCACGACCTTAAAAATCTCGTCCCTGCCGTGAACGGGGCGAATTTCCGCCGGTTCTGCCTGTGCACCGATGACCGCCACGCCGACGACCTGTTCGGAGAGGGGCATATGGACCACGTGCTCCGCACGGCGGCGGAGTGCGGTATAAGCGGGGAGAAGGCCGTCGTCATGTGCACGCTGAATGCCGCCGAGTGCTACGGACTGAGAGGAAAGGGTGCGGTGTCGCCCGGCCGCGACGCCGATCTCGCCGTGTTCGGCGACCTTAAAGATTTTTCCTGTTCGGCGGTGTTCAAGGCGGGCAAACTCGTGGCCGAGGGCGGAAAGCCGCTCTTTTCGGGCAGGTCGCGCCTGCCTTCCGCGGTGACGGATACGGTAAAAGTCGCTCCCGCAACGCCCGGAAATTTCACCATAAAATTAAAGGGCGCGCGCGCACGCGCGATAGAGCTGTGCGGCCGTTCGCTCCTCACGCGTTCGGCGGTGGAGGAAGTGCCCTCGCGCGGGGGCGACGTCTGCCTCGACGGCACCGACCTTTTGCGCCTCGCCGTTGTTGAGAGGCATTTTGCGAGCGGCAGGGTCGCGCTCGGTCTGCTCAAGGGCTACGGCCTTAAGGGCGGCGCCATTGCAACTTCCGTCTCGCACGACAGCCACAACATAATAGTCGCCGGCGACGCAAAGTCTGATATGGCCGCCGCGGTCAACGAACTTGCCCGTATCGGCGGAGGCATGGCTCTCTCGCTCGGCGGGAAGGTAATGTCGGCGCCCCTCGACATCGCCGGGCTCATGAGTTCGTCGCCCGCCGAAACGCACATCGAACGCGCCGCCGCATTGCAGCGGGCCGCGCGCGCCGCGGGCGTGCGGGAGGAGTTCGACCCCTTCATGACGCTCTCTTTCATCGCCCTCGCGGTAATTCCCGAGCTGCGCCTCACCGACAGGGGCCTGTTCGACGTAAACTCGTTCTCTTTCACGGGTATCGACGCCGATATGCCGTGATCCGCGTATGCCGGCGCGCCGCGTTCGGCGCTTTGCAAGCGCATAAAATGCCGCAGGGCCGCCTTTCGGCAGCCCTGCGGGGAGAAAAAAAGGATTTTATAGAGCGGAGACGGTTGCTCTCTCGCTCACGCATCGATCATATTATAGCGTGAGGATGTAAAAAAATCATACACAAAGTTGTAAAAAAAAGGTAAAATTTTGCCTTTGTGCGGATCTGCCCCGCCCGATATCGGCAAAAAAAATCTACTGGTATTATCAAAATGTTGTAATTTGGGTATTATATTGATATCAGTTTGTGCTATAATGGCATCATGCCGCGCGTTCGGCGCGGTAATTTCAAATTGCAAAGAAGGTGCAGTTATGGATAATACCGGCAAAAAACTTCTCACCATACAGGATCTCTCCTGCGTGGGGCAGTGCTCGCTCACGGTGGCGCTCCCCGTTCTCTCGGCCTACGGCATAGAGACGTGCGTTTTGCCCACGGCGGTGCTCTCCAATCACACGATGTTCAAACAGTGGAGCTATCTCGACCTCACTCCCGAGGTGGACAATATCTACGCGAACTGGCGGGCGAACGGCTTTAAATTCGATGCCTTCCTGCTCGGCTATCTCGGCAAGGCCTCGCTCATGGCTCTTTCGGAGCGCGCCTTCGACGAGTTTTCCGCAGACGGGAGGCTGATAGTCATCGACCCCGTGTTTGCCGATAACGGCAAGCTCTACGGCGGGTTCGACGCCGAGTACGTAAAGGGAATGGCGCACCTTTTGCGCAGGTCCGACATAATCTTGCCCAATCTCACCGAGGCCTGCTTTTTGACGGGGATAGATTACAGGACGGAATACGACGAACGGTATGTGGAGGAAGTGCTGTCGGCGCTTGCAAAACTTACCGGCGCCGTTGCCGTGGTCACGGGCATAGAGCTCGGCAGTAAGATAGGCGAGGCCATAAGGGACGGCGACAAGATCTCCTATGTCATGGGCGAAAAACTGCCCAAGAGCTCTCACGGCACGGGCGACATATTCGCCGCCGTCTTCACGGCGGAGTACCTCGGCGGCAAAACGTTGGAGGAGGCGGCAGACAAAGCCTCCGTCTTCGTGCAGGACTGTCTGCGCGCAACGCCTTCGGAGCACTTCTACGGCGTTGTGTTCGAAAAGATATTAAAGGGGCGCATGGCGTGACCGCGCAAAGGCGGTGCCGCGGCGCGGTTTGTTTTAAATGTTTGTAAAGGCGCGCGGGGCGGCAATTTGCCGCCCCGCGCGCCTTTACAAGTATATTTTGCACGGGCGACGTATTTTTTTCGGTCCGTGTTTTTTTGTTAGAGGTCGAACGCTATCGCCGTTATGTCGTCGTTGAAGCTGCCGCCGCAGAATTCCTTCAAATTGCGCTGCAGGTTTTTTATGAATTCGTCGGCGGAACGCGATACCGACAGCGTCTTTATCGCGCGTTCACCGCCGAACATCTCGCCCCTCTTGTTCCGGCACTCGGTGACGCCGTCGGTGAGCAGCGCGAGTATGTCGCCCTTGGAATAGGGGAGGGTGTCCTCGAAATAGGCGGGGTTTTCGAACCAGTTTGACACGGGCGGCGAATTGAGCGTTATCCGCGTTATCCCGCCCGCCGTTTTAAACAGTATGGGCACGTTGTGCCCCGCCATCGAATAGGTTATGCTGCCTTCGTCTATCCTTACGGCGGCAACGGTGACGTAGTTGCGCTCGTCCAGGTTGAGTTCGTTGAATTTGAGGCTGAGGTTGCGTATGGCCTGCGCGGGGGAGTATTCCGTCTTGTCGTAGGCGGCCTTCACGAACGCTGAGAGCATCCCCGCCGATATCCCCTTGCCCGAAACGTCGGCTATCATGCCGAATGCGGAGGAGCCTATCGAATACACGTCCGGCAGGTCGCCGCCTATGCCGCGGCACGGGATATACATATACGAATAGCTGTGCCCCGCCGCCCAGTGCCCTGCGGGCAGCAGGCGCTGCTGTATGTTTTTGGCGCTCGCTATCTCCCGCGCGATCTCCATTTCGAACGCGTTGTCGATTATGCCCATATACATGCCGTCGCCCAGCGGCTTCACGTTCAGGTTGAAAGCCACGTCGCGAGTGCCTTCGCCCGAGCGCGCTTTCAGCAGCACCCTGCGCTGCACTTCCTGCCGCGAATAGAAGCAGTCCTCGAACGCCTCCATAAGCGAGCAGTCTTTTCTGCACGCGGCGTCTCCGCAGGAGGCCCGGCTTTCGGCGCAGCAAAAAAATTTTCCCAACTTCCCGCGCTTTGCCGCGGAGGGGAACAGCTCGCGGAATTTTGCGTTCGCGAACACCGCTCTGAAATTGCTGTCGACGACGATAACGGCGGCGGGCATGCCGTCTATCATGCGCCTGTAAAATTTTTCTATCATACGTCTCGTTATTTTCAGTCGGCGCGTGCAGGCAGATAAAATTTAAGGCCGCCTTTCACGACGCGCGCGTCCAGCTTGATGCCGTCGTAAATTTCGCCCTCCGCCTGTATGCTGTACGGCTTTTCGGTAAAAAAGCTCGCGCTCTTCACCCGCGCCGCGGTAACTTCCTTAACGGCGTTTATCTTGCCGCTCATCAGCTTCATGAAGGCGAATATCGTTTTGAACCTGGAGATGTAATCGACCATGATGAGGTCCATCATGCCGTCGTTTATCTTTGCGTCGGGGAAAAGTTTTATGCCGCCGCCTATCTGTTTGCCGTTGCCGAGCGCGGCTATAAGCCCGTAATGTTCCTCGGTCTTTCCGTCGTATTCCACTTTAAAGTTATAGCTCTTGAAACGGGCAAGGCAGTGTATAAGGCTGAACAGGTATTTACCCTTTCCGCCGCCCTTTTTGGCGTATGCGTGTTTGAGCACGTCCACGTCTATGCCCATTCCCACCGCGTTTATGCTTTTCAGCCCGCAGGAAAGTTCTATGTAGTCTATCTTTTCGGGTGCGCGGAAGGCTATTATCTGCGCCGCGCTTTTAACGTCGAAAGGTATGTTCGCCGCCACGGCGAAGTCGTTGCCCGTGCCCGAGGGTATGAGCCCGAGGCTGCATTTTTCGAAATCGGCTATGCCGTTGAGCGCCTCGTGCAGGGTACCGTCGCCGCCCATTACCACTATCGAGTGCTCGCCTTTGTCGGACGTGATCTCGCGGACAAGTTCTTCTGCGTGCCCCTTTTGCCTGGTGAGGTGAACGTTTGCCTGTTTGCCGGCGCTTTCGAATATGTTTACGGCGGCTTCGGCGCGGCCCTTTGCCGTGCGCGCAGAGTTTACTATGATATCGTAAGTCATGTGTGAGATCTACCCCGTTGTGCAGTATGCGCCCGCTCGGGACCGAGTGTTCACGGCTCTTTCCGGCGGGACGGAAAAATACAAATTAATTATATACCAAATAATTAATAATTGCAATTGTTTTATTTTTCTGTTATACTAAAAGAAGGATTTTAGTTGAGTTTTGTTTGCGTTTGCGCGGGAGGGCGGCGTGCGCCATGATAGAAATTTTACCTGAAAAATTGATAGAGCTTGCGCACAAGTGTCCCTTCCCGCTGTATGTCGTGGGCGGGACGTGCAGGGAATATCTCTCCTCGGCGTTTGCGCTCAAGCCCGACTACGATATATGCGCGCCCGCGCCTCCGGAGCTGTTCGCCTCTCTGGCGGAGGAGCTCGGGTTCGAAAAGTGCGCCGCGTACAAAAATACCGGCACGGTAAAACTCAGAGCGGGCGACGACGAGTACGAATTCACATCCTTCCGTTCCGATAAATACGTGCGCGGCAGGCATGCTCCCGTCAAGATATATTTCACCGACGACATCGGGCTCGACGCCCGCCGCCGCGATTTTACCTGCAACGCCGTGTATTACGACATAAAGGGCGAAAAATTCGTCGACCCGCTCGGCGGGATGGAGGATATAAGGCGCAGGGCCATACGCACCGTCGCCCCCGCCGAAAAGGTGTTCGGCGAGGACGGCCTGCGGCTGATGCGCCTTGCCCGCATGTGCGGCTCCACGGGCTTCCGCCCGGACGAAGAATGTATTGACGGCGCGCGCGCCAATTGCCGCCTGATAAGCGACATCGCCGCCGAGCGTATCTACGGCGAGCTGCGGCATATCCTCCACGCCGATGGCAAGTACGGGGTAAAGTACGGACAATACGCCGCGCTGTGCGTGCTGCGCGACACGGGCGTTCTCGGCGTCATCCTTCCGGAGCTTGCCCTTGGCGACGGCATGACGCAGCGGCAGGATTTCCATTCCCACGACGTGCTCGAACACAGCCTCAGGTGCGTGATGTACGCGGCCGCTGATATCAGGCTCGCCGCGCTGCTGCACGATGTCGGCAAGCCCTACTGCAAAATAATTTCGGGCAATTATCACGGCCACGAAGAGGAGGGCGCGCGCATAGCCGCCGAAATATGCGCCCGCCTCAAAGTGCCCAAAAAGCTCACCGAAGAGACGCTCAGGCTGATAGCTCTGCACATGTACGACGTCGGCTGCAACGCGCGCGAGAGCAAGATCCGCCGCCTGATAGTGAGCAACCGCGATATATTCTTCAAGCTCGCCGAGCTGAAGCAGGCCGACTATTCCGCCTGCCGCGACGACCTTTCGGAGGCGCCCGTCATAACCAGGTGGAGGGAGATATACGGCAACATGGTGGAGGAGGGGGTGCCCTTTTCGCTCAAAGATCTCAAGGTGCGCGGCGACGAGCTGATCGCCGCGGGCATCCCGCGCGAAAAGTGCGCCAAAGTGCTTGCAAGGCTGCTTTCGGAGTGCGCCTCGCTGCCTCAGCTGAACGAGAGGAACAAACTTATAATAACGGCAAAGAGGGTGCTCAGGGACGTATGATCGCCCGCACCGCGCGTTTTAAAGGAGAAAGAATGACCGATACGCTCATAATAATAGCCATAGCCGTCGGCGTGGCCTGCCTTGCCGCCGTGATAGCGGTCGGCATAAAATTTAAGGGCGGCACGTCGTCGGGCAACGAAAAGTGGCTGGAAGAGATGACGCGCTCGCTCATAAAGCTGGAGGCCGCCGCGGGCGAGGCCGCGCGTGTCGCGCAGGCGCAGGAAGCTCGCATAAACGATTTAAAAAAGAAGCTCGACGACGACCTCAAATACATATCGGAGAGCACCGCGCGCGGCGTGGAGAACATACGCGCCATGGTGGAGGAGAAACTCGCTTCGACGCTCGAAGGCAAGCTCACGAGCAGTTACAGGATAATAAACGAGCAGCTCGAAAAGGTGTATAAGGGCATAGGCGAGGTGAACAATCTCGCCGCGGACGTCACCGACATAAAAAAGCTGTTTTCAAACGTAAAGCTGCGCGGCACGTGGGGCGAGGTTCAGCTCGGCGCGCTGCTCGGCCAGATGCTCGCGCCCGGACAGTATTCCTCTTCGGTAAAGGTAGACCCGCGCAGCGACGGCATGGTAGATTTTGCCGTCCGCATCCCCTCGCGCGACGAGAAGGCCGTGTGGCTGCCGATAGACAGCAAGTTCCCCGTGGAGGAATACATAAGGCTTGCCGACGCCTCCGATAAAGAGCAGGCCGCCGCCGCTTTAAAGCGGCTGGCGCAGGCCGTGAAGCTCCAGGCCGACAGCATTGCCTCCAAGTATATTTTTCCCCCTTCCACGACCGATTTTGCCGTGATGTATCTTCCGCTCGAAGGGCTGTATGCCGAAATAGTCAGGCTGCCCGAGCTCGAGGGCTATCTGCGCAAGCGCCGCGTGCTCGCATGCGGCCCCACGAATCTCAGCGCGCTGTTGTCCACTCTGCAGACGGGCTTTAAAACGATCGCCATAGAAAAGCGCTCGGGCGAGCTGTGGCAGCTGCTTTCTGCCTTCAAAGTGCAGTTCGACAAGTTCGCCGCCGTTCTGGAAAAGACGGGCAAAAAGCTGCAGGAGGCGCAGAACACCATAGAGGAGGCGGGCAGGCGCACGCGCACCATCTCCAACAGACTGCGCACGGTGGCGGAGATAGACGATTCCGAGGCCGAAAAACTGCTCTCCGACGGGGAGGAGTGAGGCATCCCTGCCGTTTCGGACATGAATTTTGCCGACCTTTCGGCCAAAGCCGTATTTTTGGTTGACATAAACTTTTTATTATAGTAGAATTTATAGGCTGATTTATTGCGCTTGCCGCAATTTACGGCGCGCGGCTCTCTGCCGCGCTTACCTTGCGTGCGCGAACGCACGCCGAATAAGACCGGGAGGTAAAAAAATGAAATCTTACGAAATGCTGTACGTTATCGACAATTCCGTTGCCGAAGAAGCCAAGGACGCCATCGTATCCAAATTCGAGGGCATAGTGACTTCCATGGGCGGAGAACTCGTTTCTACGGACAAGTGGGGTTCAAAGAAGCTGCCCTATGCCATTAGGTATAAGAACGACGGTTTCTTCGTGCTCATGAAGTTCAATTCCGAACCCGACGTAGTAAGCGAGCTCGACAGGATCGCGGGCCTTTCCGATGAGATACTTCGCAGAATGATAGTAAAGGCCTGACTTTAAAAAAGCGCGGCTTTAAGCCGAGTAAAACGCGCGCGGTCGCGTCTTGTTAAAGACGGATATCCGCAAGGGGTAAAATAATGAACAAAGTATTTTTGATCGGCAACTTAACGCGCGATCCCGAACTCTCCGAAACGCAGTCGGGCATACCGGTATGCCGTTTCGGCATAGCGGTGAACCGCCGTTCGGGCTCGGCCGACGGTGAGAGGAAGGCCGATTTTTACAACGTAACGGCATGGCGCGGTTTGGGCGAAACGGTCGCCCGCTACGCCAAAAAAGGCAATAAAGTGGCCGTTCTGGGCAATATCGAGCTCAGAACTTACGAGGACAGGGACGGAGTGGAGCGCATGGCGGTAGACGTCATCGCCTCCGACGTGGAGTTTTTGACCCCCAAGGGCGCGAGCGACGACGGCGACTATGCCCCGGCGCCTGCGCATACCGAGAGGAAGAAGCCTTCGCTGCAGTCTTTCGACGACGACGGAGACATTCCGTTCTGAGGCCAAAGCCCGCACTGCGGCATGTAAGCCGCTTTTCATATCAATAAGGAGTATATCATGGAAGAAAATAAGCCCGTAAGAAAGAATTATAAAAAGAATTCCCGCAAAAAGGTTTGCGTGTTCTGCCAGGAAAAGGTCGAAGCCATCGACTATAAGGACGTTGCCCGCCTTCGCAAGTTCATAACAGAGGGCGGAAAGATAGTTCCCCGCCGCATGAGCGGCACCTGCGCAAAGCATCAGCGCGAGCTCTCCAAGGCTATCAAGCGCGCGCGCGTTGCCGCGCTCCTTCCTTTCAAGGGAGAATAAGTGTTAATATAATGCCGTGCAAGCCTTTGCACGGCATTTTTTTAATGTCGGGAAGCCGTGTTTTTCTTGCCGCGGTCTAAGTTTTATAAAGTTTTCTGTCTCCGTGGACAAAGCCGTGCGCCGAGCTGTTGTATAATTGAAAGGAAAATTTTTCCGAGGGGGGGTAAGATAGTGAAAAAGTTCTTGTTTGCGCTCGTTGCCGCGCTCGTCGCTCTTGCCGCGGCGTCTGCCGGCTGCGCCGACACCGTCGAGGGGCGTATCCTGCGCGAATGGAAGGCGGAGCATGATTATCGCGACGAGCCGGGCGGTTATCCGCTCTCCGTCGATATGCGCGGCCGGTACGGCGAAACTTATGTATTTTACATAAACGGGACGGCAGCGGGCGCCGCCATAACCGTCGATATAGTAGACAACGTCTATTTTTCCTACCCCTCGCTGCGGCAGCTTGAGGTATATAACGGCGGCAGGTTTTACACTCTTTCGTCAGCGTTCGAGGCAGGGCTCCTGTCGCACGAGGATCTCCTCGATATCCAAAAGAACTATAACGACGGTTGGAATTGGAGCGCGGGCGGCATAATGTTGCGGGACTATCTTTCCGAGCGCGGCGACGTGTCGCTCACCGAAGCCGATATACTTACGGAGATATATTGGGCCGGCTACGAGCAGTTCGTGCTGTTCATAAACGCCGAGGGCGACTCCTTTGACTGCAAAGTCGTTACCGAAACTGTCGGCGGCGTTG
Organism: uncultured Clostridia bacterium; assembly: GCA_944354725.1. Classification (GTDB taxonomy): domain Bacteria; phylum Bacillota; class Clostridia; order Christensenellales; family Borkfalkiaceae; genus Coproplasma. The sequence continues at coordinate 16,415 of CALVQA010000030.1, read as the reverse complement.
AGTTCGTCTATCCCACGACGCAGACGTTGCTGTTTTACGGCGTTTATAACGAGGAGAACGGCAGCCTGTTCAACACCCTCGGATGGGCGTTTGAAAAGGGATATTTAACTCATGACGACCTGCTCGGGATAAGCGGCAACTACGTGAGCGGTACGACCGTTTCGGTCGCGTAAACCGAACGGTGCGCCGCAAACGGTTGCGGAATAAATAATTTTAAGGGGGCGAGATCATGAAAAAGTTCTTAGTATCGGTCGCCGTTGCGCTGTGCGCGTCGGCCGCATGCCTTGCCGCGTGCGCGCCGGACGTCGGCGGCTATCCGAGCAGGGCTGTCAGGGAGCAGATAGAAAGCGCCTATGCCGAAACGCTCGGGGAGGGGGAAGAGGCCTGCATCGCCGCCTTCCTCGGCGAGTACCGCGGCACGTACGTGGTGGAGTTTGCCGACGCCGACGGCATAGTCGAGGACGTGATCTATCACGAAAAGGCGGGGGATGTGGTGATAACGTGCCCCCAGCCCACGGTGTTCCGCGCATATCGCGGAGGCAGGCTGTACACGCTGCAGCAGGCGTTCGACGAGGGCTTTTTAACGAATGCCGAGCTGGATGCGGTAAAAAATTGTTACCGCGAGCGCAGCGTCGGAGTTACGGAAGAGCAAGCTCTCGCCATAAAGCGGGCATTCCTCGAATCGGCGGGGGAGGAAGGCGGCGGGTATACTGTCGGCGATATATCGCTCCGCGTAAACAGCAAGCTGCGGAACGGCGCAGTCGTTACGTTCATCGACGGCATTTATGAATATACCATGGCCATAGAACACAGGTTTATCGACGGCGTGGAGTTCGTCTACGGCAGCGGACAGACGCTTTCGGTGTTTTACGGCGGGGAGCTGTATTCGCTCGAGACCGCCTACGAGCGCGGCATCGTCTCCCGCGACGAGCTCGTCCGCATTTCCGGCAGGCAGAATCACGGCTATTGATCCCGCCGTCGCCCGACGAAGTTTTGCGCTTATAAAAAACGGCTGCGCGCGCCCCTATTTTCGGGCGCGCGCAGCCGTTTAAAATAATATTATGCCGCATCAAAGCGGCTTACTCACGTTTATTGTGCGTGATCCGCCTGTCCGATTTGTTCAAGGAGCGGCATCGTAGTGCCTCGGGCCGAAGACGGACGTGCCGAGTCGCACCATGTTGGAGCCGCATTCCACGCACAGCTTCCAGTCGCCGCTCATGCCCATGGAGAGGTGCTCGATGTTATCGTCCCTTTCGCGCAGGCGTTCGAACAGCTCGCGCATCTTTTTGGCAAGAGGGCGCAGGATCGCCTCGTCGTCGGTGAACGGCAGCATCGCCATCAGCCCCTTTACTCTCAAAGCGGGCATCGCCGATATCTTTTCGTATGCGGCAACGCCGTCATCAAATTCAAACCCGCCCTTTGTTTCCTCGTTGCCTATGTTTATCTGAATTAGGCAGTCGGAAACGACTCCCGCGCGCTCGCTGCGCTTCGATATCTCCTCGGCGAGCTCTGGCCTGTCGACCGACTGGTAGAGGTACGTCCTGCCTATAAGGTATTTTACCTTGTTGGTCTGCAGATGTCCTATAAAGTGGCGGCGCGGGTCGCCGCGGACGGCGTCGTACTTGTCGCGGAATTCCTGCACGTGGTTGTCGCCTATGTCGGTGATGCCCGCGGCGATAGCGCGGTTTATGTTCTCCGCGGTCTGTGTTTTAACGGCGGCCACAAGCGTAACTTTTTCCCCGAATGGGTTTTCGCCTATTTCGCCGAGCAATTTTTTAACATTTTCTTCGATCATGAATGCGCCTCCGAATAAGCGCCTTTTAGGCTTTTTTGTTTGAAGCGATAAAGTTGCCGCGGAGCGGGGCGAACCCTGCTCCGCGGCTTGATCACAAATTATATTGTCGGATATATATTATTTTATAAAGTTATATTTGTATTATATCCTGTCGCACACGAGCTGCGCCATTTCGCTGCCCTTTACGAGCGTGCAGCCCTCGCTCATTATGTCGGCTGTGCGCGCGCCCGTTTCGAGCACTTTTTCTATCGCTTCCGCTATCGCGCCGTATTCCTTTGTAAGGCCGAAGCTGTCGCGCAGCATCATGGCCGCGGCAAGTATGGTGGCAACGGGGTTGGCTATGTCCTGCCCCGCAATGTCGGGCGCCGAGCCGTGTATGGGTTCGTACAGTCCGCATTTTGTGTCGCCGAGAGAGGAGGAGGCGAGCATGCCTATCGAACCCGTCACCTGTGCCGCCTCGTCGGAGAGTATGTCGCCGAAGATGTTGCTCGTCACCACCACGTCGAACTGAGCGGGGTCTTTGACTATCTGCATGGCCATGTTGTCTACGAGCACGTCTTTAACTTCCACTTCGGGATAGTTTTTTGCCGTGTATTCGTGCACCGTCTTTCTCCACAGGCGCGAACTTTCAAGCACGTTGGCTTTATCCACCGAAACCAGCTTTTTTGAGCGCTTCATCGCAAGTTCGCAGGCTATGCGCGCGATCCGCTCTATTTCGGGCACCGAATATTTTTCGGTATCCCAGGCATATTCCGCGCCGTTTTCCTCGCCCCTGCCGCGCTCGCCGAAGTATATGCCGCCGATGAGCTCGCGCACTATGATGATCTCTATCCCGTCCTTTACGAGCTCGTATTTCAAAGGCGAGGCGTGCGCAAGGGTCTTCCAGAGTTTTGCCGGGCGTATGTTGGAATACAGCCCCATCGCCTTGCGTATTCCCAAAAGTCCCTTTTCGGGTCGCTTGTCGCCGGGTAGGTCGTCCCACTTGTAGCCGCCCACCGCGCCGAGCAGCACGGAGTCGGAGGCAAGGCACCTTTCCACGGTAAAGTCGGGCAGGGGGGTGCCGTATCCGTCGATGGCGGCGCCGCCTATCGGCAGGTATTCGAAGTTGAACTCATGGCCGAACTTTTCGCCCACTTTTTTAAGCACTTTTATCGCTCCGGCGCAAATTTCCGGACCTATCCCGTCGCCGGGAAGCACTGCTATATCGTATTTCATCTTGCGTGCCCTCAGGTTTTGTTTTTATTCGATAAAGCTATGTGCTTTATCAGGCCGCCGTCGGCTATTATCTCCTGTATGAACGGGGGGAAGGGCTCGGCCTTAAAGGTCTTGCCCGTGGTTTCGTTTTTTATGACGCCTTTGCCGAGGTCGCAGCTCACCGTGTCGCCCGACGATATCGCGGCGACCGCTTCGGGGCACTCCAATATGGGCAGCCCTATGTTTATGCTGTTGCGGTAAAATATGCGCGCAAAGCTGTTTGCTATGACCAGGCTGACTCCGCACGCCTTAATGGCGAGGGGCGCATGCTCGCGCGAGGAGCCGCAGCCGAAGTTGTCTTCCGCCACTATAACGTCGCCCGCCTTCACGTTTTTTATAAAGCCGGGGTCGATGTCTTCCATGCAGTGGCTCGCAAGCTCCTTTTCGGAGGTGGTGTTCAGATACCTTGCGGGGATTATCACGTCGGTGTCGACGTCGTTGCCGTATTTAAAAACTCTGCCTTTTACTTCCATTTTACACCTCGTCGGGGGCGGACAGCCTGCCCGTCACGGCGGAAGCCGCCGCAACGTAGGGAGAGGCGAGGTACACCTCGCTCGTCACGTGCCCCATTCTGCCTACAAAATTTCTGTTGGTGGTGGAAACGCAGCGCTCGCCCTCGGCAAGTATGCCCGTGTGCCCGCCAAGGCAGGGGCCGCAGGTGGGGGTGGAGACCGCCGCGCCCGCCTTTATGAACGTTTCGATCAGTCCCTCCTCAATCGCCTGAAGATAGGTCTGCTGCGTTGCGGGTATTATTATGGCGCGCACGCCCTTTGCAACATGCCTGCCTTTAAATATCTTGGCGGCCGCCCTCAGGTCGGATATCCTGCCGTTTGTGCAGCTTCCTATGACCACCTGGTCTATCTCTATGTCGCCCCATTCGTCGCTCGTTTTGGTGTTTTCGGGGAGGTGGGGGAATGCCACGGTGGGTCTGAGCGCCGAGAGGTCTATCTCGTACTCCTCGTCGTATTCCGAATCGTCGTCCGCCATATATATGCGGGGGCTGCGCCCGAACCTTCCGTTCATGTATTCGAGCGTGAGCGCGTCCACGGGGAAAATGCCGTTCTTTGCGCCCGCCTCTATCGCCATGTTGCACACGGTGAACCTGTCGTCCATGGAGAGGTGCTTCACGCCGTCGCCGAAAAATTCCATCGACTTATACAGCGCTCCGTCTACGCCTATCATGCCTATGGTGTGCAGGATGAGGTCTTTGCCGCACACGTACTTCCCGGGTTTTCCGCGAAGCACGAATTTTACGGCTGAGGGCACCTTGAACCAGCACTCGCCCGTCATCATTCCCGCCGCCATGTCGGTGGAGCCCACGCCCGTAGAGAATGCGCCCAGCGCGCCGTATGTGCAGGTGTGGCTGTCGGCCCCTATAACGAGGTCGCCCGCCCCCACGAGCCCCTTTTCGGGCAAAAGCGCGTGCTCGATGCCCATCTCTCCCACGTCAAAAAAGTTTTCAAGGCCCTGTTCCGCCGCAAAGTCGCGGCACAGTTTGCATTGCCCCGCGCTCTTTATGTCTTTGTTGGGCGCAAAGTGATCCATGACGAGGGCTATCTTGCCCGCGTCGGCCACCTTCTCCGCCCCCGACTTTTTAAATTCCTTTATGGCTACGGGGCCGGTTATGTCGTTGGCGAGCACGAGGTCGAGTTTTGCGTTTATAAGCTGCCCGGCTTTGACTTCCTTAAGCCCTGCGTGCGCCGCAAGGATCTTCTGCGACATGGTCATCGGCATGGTGTTTTCCTCCCTGTATTAGTTTGCGCGGCGGGCAATGCCCGCCGCATAGTGGTTGCAAAATTCAAAGTTTTATAATCAAATCAATCTAAATACGGCAAACTATGTAAATAAAACATGGAATTTGTCGTTAATTGAGTTAAATAGGGTATGGCAAGTTTTATTTACGCTTTAACTTCGCCGTATTCGTCCTCGTGCGAAGGTTTGTTAAAGCCGAACACCACGCAGCCACGGGCGGCTCGCGCCTTTATCGACTTACCGCTCGAAGAGTGGCATTCCCTGCCGCTCACCGCCGCGCCTTTGAGCGAAACGGTGTAGTCGCTCTCTCTGCCGACCATGCTCGCGGCTATGTTGCCCTCGTCGGAGTTCAAAAGTGCGAAATCGCAGGCCGAATCGCATAGGCCTATGTTGCCTTTTTTAACGCGGCACTCGGCCTTTTTGCAGAACGCGCCGTTTATCTCCACCCTGCCGTCGGCAGCCATGGCGTTGGCAAGGTTTTTAACGGTTATGTCGCGCGCGCACACGTCGAGTTTGTCGGCCTTTAGTGTAAGGTTTTCGAACGTGGCGCCGAACAGCACGGCGTGTATCTTTCCGCCTGATACGAGCACGTCGCCGTAAATGCCGTCGCTTATTTCAACGCGGCCCTTCGAAACGTTCACGTTCATGTCGGGCACAGTGCAGCCGGGCACGCACAATTCTATATTGGCGGGCAAAACTTCGGCAAGCGGGCCGCCGCGGCGGCGCATCGTAAGTTTTCCGTTGTCTTCGGTGATTTCCGCCGCAAGGCGTCTGGGGTATTTTATGTAAATTTCGGCGCCTTCGCAAGGCACTATTTTAACGTCGGCGCGGAACGCCGATATATCTATCGCAGCGACCTCGCCGTTCGCGCGGTAGGTCGCCATATTTTCCTGATTCATTCGGTAACTCCTGTTATGGGGCCGCAGCCCGTGATATGTGCCGGAGCGCAAGCCTCGCTCCGCAAAATAACGGCCTTCCGCGCCGTGCGGCCTTGCCGCCGCGCCCTGTATGCTTTGATCCCGCCGATGCCCGGCATGCGCCGCGCCGCATTGCTTACGTGCGCGCGCCCTGTGTGTCAAGGGATGATGAGGCCTTCGTATATATTTTCTATGTTGCTATATTTTATAATATGTCTGCAGCTTTGGTCAAACGATTTTTCGGCGATAGCCGAAATTATGTGCGGTTTAACGGAAATGTCGCCGTACGGGCACATGTAAGCGGCGCGGGCGCGCATGTTTTTCCCCGTTATTGCGCGTGCCGCGGTAGAGGCATGCCGGACGGGAACCAACTTCCGCCCGGCACGCGGCTGCCGCCGTTTATTTTTTGAATACCGCGCCCTCCGATGCGGAAGTCACGCTCGCGCGGTAACGCGCGAGGTACCCGTCCACGGGTTTTACGAGCGGGGTGAAGTTTTGCCTGCGCTTTGCGAGCTCTTCGTCGCTCACTCGGAGGTTTATAGTGCAGTTTTCTATGTCGATGTCTATTATGTCGCCGTCCTTTACAAGGCCTATCGCCCCGCCTGCCGCGGCTTCGGGGCAAACGTGGCCTATCGCCGCGCCGCGCGTCGCTCCCGAAAACCTGCCGTCGGTTATAAGCGCGCAGTCGGCGCCCAGTCCCGCGCCTACGATGGCGGAGGTGGGTGTGAGCATTTCGCGCATGCCGGGGCCTCCCACGGGGCCCTCGTAGCGTATTACCACGACGTCGCCCTTTACTATCTTGCCGGAGGAGATGGCCGCCATCGCCTCCTCTTCGCCGTCAAAGCACTTTGCGGGGCCGCTGTGCCTGTACATCCCGGGATCGACGGCCGATTTTTTAACCACCGAGCCCTCCGGCGCGAGGTTGCCTTTTAGTATGGCCAATCCGCCCGTCTGCGAATAGGGGGCGGCTACGGTGCGTATTATCTCTCCGTCGGGCAGCGGCGCGCGCTTCACTGTCTCGGCAAGCGTCTTTCCGCCGACGGTCATAACAGAGCCGTCCAAAAGGCCGTTCTTCAAGAGCTCGTTCATTACCGACGATATCCCGCCGACTTCGTTCAGCTCCTCTATATAGTGCTCGCCCGCGGGGGCAAGCCTGCACAGGTTGGGCGTTTTGGAGGATATCTCGTTCATTATGTCTATGGATACGGCGCCTTTGAGCCCTGCCTCGTTGGCCACTGCCAGAAGATGGAGCACCGAGTTTGTGGATGCTCCTATCGCCATGTCCACGGTTTCGGCGTTTTTGAACGCGGCGGCCGTCATTATGTCGCGGGGACGTATGCCCCTTTCGAGCAGGCCCATAACGGCCTCGCCCGTCTCTTTGGCGAGCGCCAGCCTCTGCGAATAGACGGCGGGTATCGTGCCGTTTCCGGGCAGGGCCATGCCGAGTGCCTCGCACAGGCAGTTCATCGAGTTTGCCGTGAACATGCCCGAGCAGGAGCCGCAGGTGGGGCATGCCCCGCATTCGAAGGCTTTAAGCGTGTCGCCGTCTATTTTTCCCGCGTTGTAAGCGCCCACTTCCTCGAACATGGTGGAGAGCGACGTCTTTTTGCCGCGCACGTGCCCTGCAAGCATGGGCCCGCCCGAAACGAACGCCGACGGTATGTTCACCCTCGCCGCGGCCATGAGCATGCCGGGTATTATCTTGTCGCAGTTGCCAATAAATATCGCCGCCTGGAATGCGTGCGCGCGGATGAGTATTTCGGCGCTGTCGGCAATTATTTCGCGGGAGGGGAGGGAATACCTCATGCCCGCATGCCCCATGGCTATCCCGTCGCACACGCCTATGGAGGGCACTATCACGGGCTTTCCGCCCGCCGCTATAACGCCTTCCGCCGCGGCGCGCGCCACTTCGTTCAGGTGCGTATGCCCGGGTATTATCTCGCTCTGCGCGCAGATTATGCCCACGAGCGGTTTTTTCATCTCCGAATCTGTCCAGCCGAGCGCGCGCAGCAGAGAGCGCTGCGAGCTCATGTCGGTTGAATCTGAAAATATATTGTTCATATCGGCTCCTTCTCGATCGTCGCTGTATTGCGGGAAATTTTATTGTGATCTGCCCGGCCTGTGCCGCCGCAGCGGCATGCCCGTAAAGAGCGCGGCGGCAGATCTTGCCTTCGGCAAAGATCTCGCATGAACTTAAATAATTAACGTTTCAAGCAAGGTTTCCCGCAGGAAATTTCTAAAATAATTTTCGTCGCAAGGCGGCTATGCCGCCGCAGCAGGCCCTAATTTGCGCATACCTGCGCCTCAGCAGGGTGAATGGCGGCGCATATAAGTGCGAGGGCAACAGCAGCGCCGCCAGAGGGGCTGGCCCCTGAAGCTCACGGAAAATATCCGCCGCGCAAGGCGGATATTTTCGTGAGTTAGGTCATATGTTGTCCCCGTAGCAGTCCCTGTCTTTGAGGGTGTGTTTGCCCCTCGCGAGCACCGTTACGCCCGTGCGCTGCATTTCGATTATGCCGTAGGGCTCGATGACGTTCAAAAATGCGTCGAGTTTGGAGGGGATGCCCGTAAGCTCGAGTATCATGGTGTCTATGGAGAGGTCTACGACCTTTGCCTTGTAAATTTCCTTTATTTCCACTATCTGGCTGCGCACGTCGGCGGTCGCCGGCACTTTTACGAGCAGCAGCTCGCGATATACGCAGTCGAGCTCGTCGGCGCAGCCTATCTTTTTTACGTCGTCGAGCTTGTCCATCTGCTTTATCATCTGATAAAGCGTGTATTCGTCGCCGATGAGCACTATCGTCATGCGCGAAAGCTCGGGGTCTTCGGTGGCGCATACGGTAAGGCTCTCTATATTGTAGCCCCTGCGGGCGAACAGCCCGCTTATCCTTGTGAGTACGCCGCTGCGGTTGGAAACGAGTGCGGCTATGGTGTTCTTTTTGGGATCCTTTTTATACTGCGCCATATCAGTTTTCCTCCATTTTGAGAAGCTGAGTGTCGTATGTCGCGCCCGGCTTTATCATCGGCAACACGTTTTCGTCGGGAGAGATGCGGCAGTCCACGAGCACGGGGCCGGTCCCCTCGGAGATATAGCCGAATGCCTCTTTGAGAACGGGCTCGACTTCGGCCTCGCTCGTTATCCTGAGGCCCTTCGCGCCGAAGCTCTCGGCAAATTTTACGTAGTCGGTCTTTTTGTTTAAAGTCGTCTGCGAAAACCTTCTGCCGTAGAATATCTTCTGCCACTGGCGCACCATGCCTAAAACGCCGTTATCCATTAGCAGTATGGCTATGGGCGTGCCCTGCGTTACTGCGGTGGAGAGCTCGTTCATGTTCATGTTGAAGCAGCCGTCGCCCGTTACCAAAACCGCGGGCTTGCCCGTGCCGAAGCATGCGCCTATAGCCGCGCCCATGCCGTAGCCCATGGTGCCCAGACCGCCGGACGAGCAGAACAGGCGGGGTTTGTTCACGCTGTAATACTGCGCCGTCCACATCTGATGCTGGCCTACGTCGGTCACGACGGGTATGTCGGCGGGGGCGAGCCGTGAGGCCGCGCTTATTATTTTATATGCCAGGATATTGGTGTCTTTTTTAAGTTTTTCCTCGCTTTTCCACTTACTTGCCTCGTCCATCCATTGGCTCCTGCTCTCTTTGCCGAGCGCGGGGATCAGCGCCTTGAGTGCTTCGAACAGGTCGCCCATCACATGTATGTCGGAGCGCACGTTTTTGTCTATTTCGGCGTTGTCGATATCTATGTGTATCACCGTTTTGTTTTTGGCGAACATGTCGCGGTTGAGCGCCACGCGGTCGGAAAAACGGGTGCCGAGCGCTATTATCGCGTCGGCGTTCATCAGCGCCTTGGCCGCCGCGACCGTGCCGTGCATGCCAAGCATGCCCAGACAGTGCCTGTCGTCGTCGGGGATGCAGCCCTTGCCCATCAGCGTGTACGCGACGGGGCAGTCGATGTTTTCGTACAGTTGCTTCAAAAGAGGGGCGGAGTCGGAAGAAATTATCCCGCCGCCCGCTATTATCAGCGGCTTTTTGCTCTGCTTTACGGCCTCTATGGCCCCCGCGAGCCGTTCCTCTTTTACGGGCAGCGCCCTGTACGGTTCGGGCTTTGCGGGCTCGTATTCGCATTCGTCTATCTGCACGTTTTTGAGTATGTCGATGAGCACCGGGCCCTTTCGCCCGCTGCTTGCGATGTAAAACGCCTTGCGCACCACGCCCGCAAGTTCCTTAACGTCCTTGACTATAAAGTTGTGTTTGGTTATGGGCATGGTGATGCCGCATATGTCTATCTCCTGAAAGGAGTCTCTGCCCAGGAGGCTTAGGCCTACGTTGCCCGTTATGGCCACCAACGGCACGGAGTCCATATATGCAGTGGCTATGCCCGTGACGAGGTTTGTGGCGCCCGGGCCGCTCGTGGCAAAGCATACGCCCGTTTTTCCGGTCACGCGCGCGTAGCCGTCGGCGGCGTGCGCCGCGCCCTGCTCGTGCGCGGTGAGTATATGGTTTATCTTGCCGTTTCTGTAGAGCGCGTCGTATATGTCGAGCACGGTGCCCCCGGGGTAACCGAATATCGTGTCGACGCCCTGTTCCAAAAGGCAGTTTATCAGTATTTCCGCTCCCTTCATCTTCATGGCACAAACTCCTTTAAATAGAATTTACTACGTTGAACGCTTCGCCGCAAATGATTTTGCCCTTGCGCGAAGTTTATTGTATCTATAATAAGTTATAGCCGCCCCGTCTGTCAAGCGATTTACGAAATTAAAGTGGTGAAGTGCCGTTTACCTTTTTTTACAGCTTCGAATAGTCGGCGGCAACGGCGAGCATGACTTCCTTTGTGTCATCGTCGACCTTTACCTTGTCGGAGATCTCCACGCCGAAAACTATCAGCACGTCGTTTCCGTCGCAGAGGAGGGGGATGGTTTTTCGGAGCCTTACGGGCAACTTTCTGTCAGTGAAAAAGTCGCCGAGGCTTTTCGTGCCCCCGCCGAATTTGGTGAACTTATCTCCCGCGCGCATAAAGCGGACCGTCGCGCCTTTCGGTATCTTGTCTCCGTCGTAGCGCAGCACTTTAAAGGTGATTTCCGGACAGCAATACTGCACCACGTCCTTCATGTAGTCGTCAAGCTCGTAGTCAAAGCATACGGTAACAATCTGCCCGCAGAATTCCATGGCATGCTGGCGATAAAAATCTTCGTAGGGCGCGCCCTCGTTTTCGTATTGCAGGAGCGAATCGTCTACTATGCAGATTCTGCCCTCTTCTTTGAATGCGGTCAGGTTCAAAAACTCAAACTTTTTTCCGTTTTCGGCAAATTGCAAGGCGTAAAGCCGCTCTAACTGTTCGCTCGTGTAGTCCTTTTTCTGGTGCCGGTCGGCAATAATTTTCAGCGCCGCGCGGCGGAAGACTACTTTCTCTTTGCAGTGCGCAATGTAGTCGCCGTACGGCTCGCGGCGGGAAAGCAGGGGCTTTACCTGCCTTTCAAAATATTCCTCGTCCTCGGCGGCAAGGCGCGAAAAGCGGTATATCGCTCTCGCCGCACCGGGTACGGCCTCCTCTAAGGCGGGCAGCACGCCCAGCCTTATCTTGTTGCGGGTGTAGTCCGCCTTGAAATTTGTTTCGTCGTCGACGTAGGGAATGGAGTTCGCGGCGACGTATTCGTCTATCTCTGCGCGCGGGCAGGCGATAAGCGGGCGAATGAGTTTGAACGGCTTGTCGTTTGCAAGCGCCGAAAGGTCGGCGTCGGTTATGCCGTCCATACCGTTCAGACCTGCGCCGCGCGCAAGGTTAAACAGCACCGTTTCGGCATTGTCGTCCAAATGGTGCGCCGTGGCAACGCAGTCGCACTTTTTCGCCTCCTCCAGATAGCAGTTCAGCCGCCATATGCGGGCCGTGCTTTCGCTTGAGCACGGCGTGTCGGCGACGTAGCGGGAGAGGGGGACGCCCGCCTTTTCGCAGTAGTCGGCTACGAACGCGCTGTCGCGCGCCGAAGTTTCCCCGCGCATTCTGTGGTCGCAGTTCAAGGCGGTGAGGGTAATGTTATACTCCGCCGCGTGCGCATTGAGGTAGTGCAGCAGCGCCATTGAATCGCGCCCGCCCGAAACGGCGGCGCATATTTTAAGGCCGGCATATTTTGCAAGGTTTACGTTCATGAGCTTATTTTACCATGCCTGCCGCGATTTTGCAATACCGTGCGGCAAGCCGTACAAAAAAAGCCCCGCTTTGCGGGGCTCGGGCTCGTATTTATTTTGCCGAGCAGTGGAATATCAGGCCTATGGTGCCGGGGCCGCAGTGTGCGCCTATAACGGGGCCCACGGGCTGCACCACGGTCTGTGCGCCGAACTCGTCCCCGAGTTTCTTGGCAAAGTCGTTGGCGAGCGCCTCGTTGTCGGCGTGCAGGATGAACGCCTTGTACTTGTCGAGCTCGCTGCCCTTTTCGCGCATGTAGTCGGCGAGCCTTGCGAGCGCGCTCCTGAAGCCTCTCGCCTTGGCTATGCTCACTATCTTGCCCTCTTCGTCGAAGCAGAGTATGGGCTTTATGCCGAGCAGGCCGCCCACTACTTTTGTCGCGCTCGATATCCTGCCGCCGCGATGGAGGTAGGTGAGGTCCTCCACGGCAAAATAGGTGGCGGTGTGGGGGATGAGCTCGTCGAGGTAGGCGTCAAGCTCTTCCATGCTCGCGCCCTCGCGGTATTTGAGCGCGCCGTAATAGGTAACGAACCCGCTCCCGAGCGAGATAGATTTGGCGTCCTTAGTCATTATGCGCCTTTCGGGATATTTTTCTTTGAGTTTTGCTATCGCGGCGTCCATGGCGTTGAACGTGGCGCTCATCTTGTGCGAAAACGTTATGTAATATATGTCCTCGCCGCGCGCGAGCACCGGCTCGAAGTATTCGGTGTAGGCGTATTCGTTGAGGGCGGAAGTCTTGGGCACTTCGCCGGCGCGCATCTTGTCGAAGAACGCCTTGAAGTCGGTGTGTTCGCCCATATCGTAAAAATACTCTTTGCCTTCGAGAGTGTAGGGCATGCGGATCACTTCGAGCCCGAGTTCCGCAACCGTGGTGTGCCAAAGTTCGCAGTTGGAATCGCAGAATAAACGATACATTTTGTCTTTCATCTCCATGATTTATTTGTTGGCGGCAACGGCCGCCTTGTCTACGAGGAAGAATGTGAACTCCCCGCTCACGCAGAGGTTTTCGCCCACTCTGCCCTCGGCTTTTATCACAAAGCAGGAGGCCATCCTGCGCTTGAGTTCGCAGACGAACTCTATGGTGTCGCCGGGGCGCACGGGCGTTTTGAAGCGCACGTTGTTCATGCCGGCAAACAGCGGCAGCTTTTCGCCGAGCTGTTCGGCTGTAAGCGCGCACGACGACTGCGACGCCATTTCGCACAGCACTACTCCGGGGACTACCGGCGTGCCGGGAAAGTGCCCCTGCAGAAAAAATTCGTCGCCGCGCACCGTGTATCTTCCGTGCGACCTGCCTTCTTCGTCCAAAAATGCCTCGTCAACGAGCAGCATGGGTTCCCTGTGGGGGAGTACGGCCTTTATCTCATCTCTGTTCATAAGTTCTCCTGTGCCAAAAATTTGCCCGCGCCCGAAAGTATTCTCTCGGCCTGAGCGGTCATCTCTTCGAGTATCTCTCTGCAGGTCTGCTCTTTGTTGACCAGCCCCGCGATCTCGCCGCAGAGGAAGGCGCCCTCCGCGTCGCTTCCCTCGGTAACGGCCTTCCGCAGCGCGCCCGTACCGAAGGCGTCGAGCTGCTCGTCGGTAACCGAAGGGTCTTTTTCCAGTTCGGCAAACTTGCGCGAAAAGGGCGTTTTGAGCGAGCGCACGGGGTGGCCCAGGCGCCTGCCGCTTACCATGGTGGAGGTATCGCCCGCCTTTAATACCTTTGCCTTGAAGTTGGGGTGCACGTTGCACTCCTTTGCGACGAGGAAGCGGGTGCCCATCTGAATGCCGCGCGCGCCGAGCATCAGCGCGGCCGCGTATCCCCTGCCGTCGGCGATGCCGCCTGCGGCAATTACGGGTATGTCGACTCCGTCGGCCACCTGAGGGACGAGCGCCATCGTGTTGGCCTCGCCTATATGCCCGCCCGACTCTCCGCCCTCGGCCACGACCGCCGTCGCGCCGCGTTTGGCCACCATCTGCGCGAGCGCCACCGATGCCACGACGGGTATGACTTTCACGCCTGCTTCCACCCATTTTTTCATGAACGTGAGCGGGTTCCCCGCCCCTGTCGTCACTACGGGAACTTTTTCTTCGACTATCACGTCGGCAACTTCGGCCGCGTACGGGCTCATCAGCATCACGTTCACGCCGAAGGGTTTGTCGCACTTTGCGCGCAGTTTATTTATCTCGGCGCGCAGCTGTTCGCCGTTCATGTTCATGCCGGCGATTATCCCCAAGCCGCCCGCCTCGGAAACGGCGGCCGCAAGGTCGGCGTCGGCGACCCATGCCATGCCGCCCTGGAATATGGGATAGCGTATGCCGAGCAAACTGCAAATTTCGGTGTTTATCAAGTTAATTACCCCGCAATATATAAGTGTGCGATTTTGCCGCTCCGCACGGCAAATCTGTTCTTATGATAATATAAATAAGCAAAAAAGTCAAGGCCGCGGCGCTTTTGCGGCCGTTCTGCCGCACGTATTTTTTTATTGCGCGGCCCGCGCGGCTCGTTTCTGCGCGCCGCTTTGCCGCTTTTGCGGCGCGGCGCAAAACAGAACTTTAAAAAATTTTTGAAAAAGCAGAGCGAAAAACGGTTGACAAACGCAACGTTATTTAATAGAATAATATAGCTTTACAAAAGCATTGCTCATCGCGGGGTAGAGCAGCCAGGTAGCTCGTCGGGCTCATAACCCGGAGGTCGTAGGTTCGAATCCTGCCCCCGCAACCAAATTTGAGCGTGGCTTTGTTTGCGCGGTCGCGGCACGCCGCGGCGGGGCGGATAAGGTCGGCTCTCAGTTCTTCGCAAAAGTTCTTTTGGCTTTTGCGCGGCTCAAAATCGGGCGAGGCGACACCTTGCCGAAGGCAAACTTTCAACGTGCGCTTAAAGCGCGGCCCGTGCCGCACTTAAACGCACGCTTTTAATGGCGACGTAGCTTAGTTGGTCTATAGCGGCCGGTTCATACCCGGCAGGTCGGCGGTTCGAATCCACCCGTCGCTACCAAAGCAAAAAAACCGCATCGCGGTCAACAATAACGCCGAGCGGAACATCTGTCCGTAAAGCAGATCGGCCCCATGGTCAAGCGGTCTAAGACATCGCCCTTTCACGGCGGTAACTCGGGTTCGAGTCCCGATGGGGTCACCAAACAAGTTAAAGGCGAACCCGTTTCCATTAGGAGACGGATTCGCCTTTAAGGTTTATTTACAAGGATAAAGCCATGGACAATGCGATTACTTTGTTAATGAAAAGACTAATTAAAGATGATTATTTAGATTGTTTAGCTGGAACTATTACATTTTCAGACGATGGGTGTAAATTAGAAGAACGGGGTGGGGTTTATGGTATAGCTGTTGAATTAGCGGATGATGAAAAAAAAGATTTTTTTGAGAAACATAATCGAAATTCATCTTTAAGTTTTAATGAATGGAAGCCTATAGACGGAAATATTTATCCGTTATATTGGGGTAAAGATAGCAATCTAGGATTTCGGTTGTATGATCATATGAAAAGTCGCAAATCAACGGCTACCCTTCAATTAAACAGTCGCAAGTATCTTAATAGTAGAAAAGTAATTTATGGTGCAATATTATGTAAAAATATTGCTAACAACGAAAAATTATTAAGAGAAAATTATCCAGATATATTCAAAAACAGGAAATTGTAAAATCGGCGGGGGCTTCGTATGAAGTCCCCGCCGCTGCCGTTGATCAAGGTTTATGAGTTTCGGCGCAACCTGATGATCTGATAAATTTATATCCCGCCGCACGTTCAAGCGGCGGCCTCTTACCGTACTTTTTTCACGGTCATCCGTATGGTTTCAATCGGATATTTTTACTTGCGATTTGGTTGTATTGCGCGTTCTGCCTGCCACTTTTCAAACGCCCGTTGATTTTCCTCGTCCGCCATATAGGCGCGGACCGCGGGCAGCAGAAACCGCGCGAGCGAGTCAAGCTCGCAGTTTGAAGTGCCTGTCGTTTTGTTTCTTCTCGTCATTCCCCGTTGTTATGTAATTTGCTCGATAGCTTTTCTCCTTGTATTCGGTTATTCAGTTTTACTTTCCGCCGCGGTCGTAGCCGCGGCTGTTCCCTTTATAATAGGGAGTTACTTTCTTTGCCCGCGATTTGTTTAACAAAGCGTCAAACTCATCGGGGTAGGCGGCAATCATATCGCTTACCATCCCGAACGCCTGCTCTTTGCCTTTGGCTCGGCGTTCTGCTTTCTGCAACTGCTCGAACAGGTCGCTTCGATCGCGGTCGGAGATAGCCTTCGATTGCCGCAGGGCAACGTTCTCCGTGCGAAGAGCGGATAGTTCTTCCTCGGCTTGCCGCTTTCGCTTCGGCGTGGGCTTGCAGCGCTCCGCCTCGATACCCTGCACGATGCCGTCCAAATACTCCTGCGCTTGTTGTTTTGTTTTCTCCGCCGCCTGTTCCGCACTTGCCACAATGCCGTCCGCGTGAATTTGCGCAATTTTCACTTTGCGCTCCGCGTTATGGTCGGCTTCGGCAATGATGTCGCTTGCTTGCCCGCGTGCCT
>CALVQA010000029.1 GCA_944354725.1 uncultured Clostridia bacterium | reverse complement strand
CGACCACCGCCTCCGGGGAGGCGCCCGTCATCAGCTTGCAGTCCGCGCCGAACGCGCACGTCGCGACGACGGGTACCCCCGCGCCGTATTCCTTTGCTGCGAGCAGGGCCGCCTTGAGCTCGTACAGATCGCTCATCGTCTCTATCGCGACGAGGTCGGCGCCCGCCTTCACTCCCGCGGCTATCGTGCGGCCGAATATTTTTACCGCTTCCTCGAAACCGAGATCGCCGAGCGGCCTTAAAAGCTTGCCGGTGGGGCCGACGTCGAGGGCGACGAACCTGTTTTTAAAACCTTTGACCGCGGCGCGCGCGCATGCGACGCCCGCCGCCACCGCCGCCTCCGTGCGCTCGCCGAACTTCAAGCAGTTGGCGCCGAACGTGTTGGCATACACGACGTCCGCCCCCGCGCTCAGATATGCGCGGTGTATCCCGGTTATAACCTCCGGGCGATCGAAATTCCACTCTTCGGGCAGCGTCCCCACGGGCAGCCCGGCATTCTGCAGCTCGGTGCCCATTGCGCCGTCAAGGACGACTACCTTTTTTTTCAAAAAACTTTTAAACTTCATAACAAACCCGATTGCCCGCCACATATGGCGAAACCAACGCTATTTTATGCCCACTATTGCCGTGACCGATTTGGAAGGGATCATCAGATCGCCGTCGGTGAGGGTGACACCGATATACCGTGTGACGTCGAGCGCGGGGAATATCTCGCGCTGCAGCGACAGCGGCAGATCGCCGTACCCGCACGAAAAGCGCGGGCGCGTGCGCCCGTATTTTGCCGCTATGCGCGCGTTCACCTCGTCGCACCACTGCTCCGCCGCGGCCGCGCCCATCGCCTGCAGCACCGCCGCGCGCGCGGGAGACAGCTTGCCGTACTTTAATATCAGCCTGTCGACGCCGGCGCCCACGGTGGCGGCAAACAAAACTATGCGTCCGCTGTCTTTGAGGTTTACGCTGAGAGAATGGCTGTTCACCTTTGCAAACCCGAGGTCGAGCTCTTCGCCCTCGCCCCGCTTTAACGGAAACACGTCGTATACCGCCCTGGGAGAGAGCGCGGGCAGGATGAGGGCCTCGCACTCCGCCATCAGCCCCTCCATGCCCGAGGCGCTCCTTACCCCCGCATAGCCGAGGTAGCGCATGGTCTCCGGAAAGTCTATCCCGTCTAACTTCCCCTCGATGAGCGCGGGCATTTCAGATTATCCCCGCAAGGTTGGCCTTTATGGCGCGGGCGACCTCGGCCTTGTTCATCGAATACACGTGCACGGCGCGTATGCCGTTGGCGTACAGGTCGATCATCTGCTCGGTGGCGTACGCCACGCCCGCCTGCCTCATCGCCTCGGGCTTGTCGCCGAACCTGTCGACTATGCGCCTGAATTTTGCGGGGATGGGCGAACCGAGAAGGCCGAACGTGCGGGCTATCTGGTTAGCGCGCGTTATGGGCATGATGCCGGGGATGACGGGCACGTTGATGCCCGCCGAATAGACCTTTGACAGAAAGCTGTAAAATATGTCGTTGTCGAAGAACATCTGCGTGGTAAGATAGTCGCAGCCCGCGTCCACCTTCCGCTTCAGATTTTCTATGTCGGAAAATATCGTGGAAGATTCGGGGTGACCTTCGGGATAGCAAGCGCCGCCTATGCAAAAGCCGCCGAACCGCTTAACTTCGCCCACGAGCTCGCTCGCATACTTATATTCGAGGTTGCCCGTAAACCCCGCGGGGATGTCGCCGCGCAGGGCGAGAATGTTTTCCACGCCGGCCTCTTTGAGCAGGACGAGCTTTTTGTTTACGTCCTCGCGGGAGGAGGATATGCAGGAGAGATGCGCTACGGAATTTACGCCGAGCGCCTTTATGCCCTGCGATATCTTCACCGTGTAGGCGGAAGTCCCGCCGCCCGCTCCGTAGGTGACGCTCATAAAGTCGGGGCGCAGCGCGGCGATCTCCTCCACCGCGCTCCATACGCTCTCAAATTTGTCGCTTGTTTTGGGCGGAAAGACCTCGAACGACAAAACGGCGTCTTTCCCCTTTAAAATATCGGTGATCTTCATGTGCGTATCCCCGCTCTTTACTGTATTTCGCCCATTATAACACACTTTGCCCCGAAGGGCAACCTCCGGGGCAAAATAAATTGCGGCCAAAAAATATTCGATCCGCGGCAGGCAACGCCGCGGGCAATGCCGCGGGTCAGGAAAAGAGCGCGGTCGAAAGATACCTGTCGCCGCTGTCGGGCAGCAGCACGACTATGCGCTTGCCGGCGTTCTGCGGGCGCTCGGCTATCTTTCTTGCGGCAAACAGCGCCGCGCCCGAGGATATGCCCGTCAAAAACGCCTCCGTGCGGGCGAGCATCCTGCCCTCCGCGAGGGCGTCGCCGTCGGATACGGCCATCACCTCGTCGTATACGGAGGTGTCGAGCGTCTGCGGCACGAAGCCCGCGCCTATGCCCTGTATCCCGTGGCTGCCCGCCCTGCCCTGCGACAATACGGGCGAACCCTGCGGTTCCACCGCCACGATCTTAACGCCCGGGCAGGCCTCTTTAAGCACCGAACCCACGCCCGTTACGGTGCCGCCCGTGCCCACTCCCGCGACGAAGAAATCCACGTTGCCCGCGTCGCGCAATATCTCGCGCGCCGTCGTTTTGACGTGCGCCTCGGGATTGGCGGGATTTTGGAATTGCCCCGCCACAATGCTGCCGCCGATCTGCCCGTGCAACTCTTCCGCCCTGTCTATCGCACCCTGCATGCCCGCCGCACCGGGCGTTAAAACGACTTCCGCGCCGTATGCCTTAACCAGTTTGCGGCGCTCTTCGCTCATCGTCTCGGGCATGGTGAGCACGAGCTTGTAGCCGCGCGCCGCGCACACCATGGCGAGCCCTATCCCAGTATTGCCCGAAGTGGGCTCTATGACCGTGCCTCCGGGCGAGAGCAGCCCCTTTTTTTCGGCGTCGAGCACCATGTTGAGCGCCACCCTGTCCTTTACGGAGCCAGCGGGGTTGAGGTATTCGAGTTTTGCGAGTATCTCCGCGCCGAGCCCGCGCTCGCGCATGTATCTGTTGAGCCTGAGCAGCGGCGTTTCGCCTATGAGCTGAGTTATGCTGTCGTATATCATTCAATGCCTCCGTTCCAGAATGTTAGCTGTCGGCGTTTTATATGTATTTTTTCCGCCTTTCGCCCATTATACACCCGCCCGGCTTTTTTTGCAAGGGCGGCGGCGTAAAAAATGCGCCCGCGCTTGCCGCGCGGGCGCATTTTTCCGATCAGAATTTTTCCTGAAGTTTTTCCCTGAGTTCGGCGACGCTTGCGGCCGTAGACTTGGGAACGCTCACGGTAACTTCCATGTTGCCCATATCGTAGGTGAGTTTCCAGCTCGTTTTGAGCTCCTTTACGGTATAAACCCAACCGCCGATCTGGATCTTTCCGTCCTCGAGAACGGTAACGGGATACGACATGATATTTTCTCCTTGAAATTATATTTTCACGCGGAGGGGCAGGGCCCCTTGCCGTGTAAATCCGGCTGTTAGTTCGCACATATGTGCGGGTCGATTTAAAAAATTCAACCTTTAAAGCGCTCTAAAAAACTGTGCTGCACGCCCTGCGACTTGTATGCGGGGAGCGTGTCGAGCTGAACGTTGTGCAGGCTTTTGAATATGCTCTTCTCGACGTCGGGGTTGCGCTTTCTGAGCTCCGCCACGAGCTCTTTCATCTCCTGCCGCACCGAACGCCCCTGCCCGTCCTGCCCGAGCTTTGCGGTAAAACTGCACGCGCAGGCGATGAACTCCAGCCCGTTATAGTCGCGCCAGCGGGCAATGTCCTCCTCCGAGATGCAATACATGGGGCGTATCAGCTCCATACCCTCGAAATTGGCGCTCTTTATCCGCGGCATCATGCCCTGGATCTGCCCGCCGTAAAACATGCCCATGAGGGTGGTCTCTATCACGTCGCTGCGGTGATGGCCGAGCGCGATCTTGTTGCAGCCCAGCTCCTTGGCCCGCGCATACAGGCAGCCGCGGCGCATCCTCGCGCACATGTAGCACGGCTTTTCGCCGCCCACGATGCCAGCCGCCTCGAACACGTCGGACCCGAACACCTTTAAGGGCACGCCCAAAAGCTCGGCGTTTTCGGCTATCTTTTCGGCGTTGCGCGCGTCATAGCCGGGGTCCATGCAGATATATTCGGCGGCAAAACGCACCTCGCTGTGCCTTTCGAGCTCCTGAAAGAGCTTTGCCAGCAGCATGGAATCTTTCCCGCCCGAAACGCACACGGCTATCCTGTCGCCCTCGGCGACGAGCTCGTACACGCGCAGCGCCTCCAGAAAGGGCGCCCATATCGTCTTGCGGAATTTTGTTATGATAGAGCGCTCCACGAGCGCCTTTTTATCTCCGGGAGCTATCATCTCCGCCCCTCCGAAACGACGAAAAGCAGCACCTCGCGCGCGAGGGCGATGCCCGCCTCGGCAGGCGCGAACATAGCCGATGCAGGTATGTGCCGCGACGAAGTCCCCTCGTCCACGAGCACGCCCGCGGGCTTTTCGGCCGAAAATATGGCAGTGACCCCCTCGCTTATGCCCCTCTTTCTCAGCGCCGAACGATAGGCCCGCGCGAGCGGGCAGGTATGCGTTTTTGAGATGTCCGCCGCCACGAAGGGCGAAGTGCCCAGCTTGTTTCCCGTGCCCATGCACGAAAACACGGGCCTTCCCGCCGCCAGCGCGCGTTCGGCTATGAGCGCCTTGCACGCGACGGTATCCACCGCGTCGACGACGACGTCGTACGCGGAGAGATCTATCCGCCCTATATTGCCCTCGTCGACGAACATGACGAATGCACGGACGTCTGCCGCGGGGCAAATGTCGCGCAGGCGCGCGGCCATGACCTCCGCTTTGGGCATGCCCAGCGTTGAGTGCAGCGCCGCCGCCTGCCTGTTTATGTTGGTGACGGAAACGGCGTCGCCGTCGTACAGGTCGATATGTCCCACACCGCTGCGCGCGAGCGCTTCGGCGCACCAACCGCCCACGCCGCCCGTTCCGAACACCGCGACGCGGGCGCTATAAAGTTTTTTCATGGCGCCTTCGCCCAAAAGGGCTTCGCAGCGGGCAAATTCTTCGTGCATAAGTTTATTTTATAAAATTTTGCGCGATATGTCAACAAAAGCGGGCAGAGCACGGAGCGGCGCGCCGTTTGTGCGATATTTTCAGCAAACGCGCAAAAACAGAAAATGCCTCACAAAACCGCGCGCCATGCAACGTAAAGCCGGGCGCAAAACAAAAAAACCGACGGAGCAGTCGTTGCCCGTCGGCGGAAAAACGCGCCGAAACGGCGCCGCTCAGCCGTGTATCTCCCCGTCCTCGTCCGGTTCGGGGAAGAGAGACTTGTCGTACTCTATGCCGTTTTTATCGTAATAGTCCTTTATGGCGGCGCGGATGGCCTCCTCGGCAAGCACCGAGCAGTGCATCTTGTGCGCGGGGAGCCCGTCGAGCGCCTCGGCGACGGCCTTGTTTGTGAGCTCGAGCGCCTGCGAGAGCGGCTTGCCCTTTATCATTTCGGTGGCCATCGAGCTGGAAGCTATGGCGCTGCCGCACCCGAAGGTGTTGAACTTTACGTCCTCTATCACGCCGTCTTTGATCTTGAGATATATCTTCATTATATCGCCGCAGCGCGCGTTGCCCACCTCGCCTATGCCGTCGGCGTCGGGTATCTCGCCCACGTTGCGGGGGTTCCTGAAATGATCCATTACCTTTTCGCTGTATAAAGCCATGATATTTACCTCACGGGCGCCTTCTCGCGCCGCAAAAATTTTTTATCGCGTTAGTCGCGGCATACACGCCGCTCAATTAAAATAATCGGTGCATATATGCCGTTCAATTACAACAGTTAAATAATATATGCTATCCAATACGGTAATTCATGCATATATGCCAATCAATTTTGATAGTTAAGGCATATATACCGCTCTTTTTAAATGAGATGTTTCATCTCGCCGCGCTCCATCTCCTTCCACACGGGCGACATGCTCCTGAGATATTCCACCACTTCGGGCACCGCGGCGATTATCCTGTCGGCGTCCTCCTCCGTATTGTATTCCGAAAGGCTGAGGCGCAGCGAGCCATGCGCGACTTCGTGCGGCAGCCCTATGGCGAGCAACACGTGCGAAGGTTCGAGCGAGCCCGAAGTGCACGCCGAACCCGACGATGCGCACACGCCCCTGTCGTCGAGGTGGAGCAGCAATCCCTCGCCCTCTATCCCCTCGAAGCACATGTTTACGGTGCCGGGCAGGTGATGCTCCATGTCGCCGTTGAGGCGCGAATGGGGTATTTTTGTGAGCGCGGCAACTATTTTGTCGCGCAGGGCGGTAAGTTTTGCCGCGTTTTCGCGCATGCCCGCGCACGCTTCCTTCAGCGCCGCCGCCATCGCGGCTATCCCCGCGATGTTTTCCGTGCCGGCACGCCTGCCCCTCTCCTGCGCGCCGCCGTCGATGAACGGCAACAGCCGCACGCCCTTTCTGCAATAGAGCGCACCCACGCCCTTGGGCCCGTGAAATTTATGGGCGGAGAGCGAGAGCATGTCTATGTTCTGCCCGACTACGTCGACGGGGATGTGACCCACGGCCTGAACGGCGTCGGTATGGAACAAAACGCCCGCCTCGCGGCACACCGCGCCTATCTCCGCTATCGGCTGCACGGTGCCTATCTCGTTGTTGGCGAACATCACCGTGACGAGGCAGGTGTCGGGACGGATGGCCGCGCGCACCTCCTCGGCCGAAACCACGCCCGAGGAGTGGACGTCGAGCAACGTCACCTCGAACCCCTCCTCCTTTTTAAGCCTTTCAAGCGTGTGGAGCACGGCGTGATGCTCGAAAGCCGTGGAAACTATGTGCTTTTTGCCCTTCTGCGCGCCGAGGTGCGCCGCCGAGCGTATGGCCTGATTGTCGCTCTCGCTGCCGCAGGAAGTGAAATATATCTCGTTCGGCTGCGCGCCGAGGCAGCGCGCAACGTCGGCACGGGCGGCTTCGAGCGCCTCCTTGGCCTCCTGCCCCGCGGAATGCAGCGAAGAGGGGTTGCCATAGATCTTATCGAGATAGGGCAGCATGGCCTCTATCGCCGTCCTGCTCATCGCCGTCGTGGCGGCGTTGTCGGCATAAACTTTTGCTTTACTTTCCAATTTTACGAGTCCCGCGCGGCGGCAGCGGCCGCCGCTAATTCCTACTTATTTAGTATGATATAATTATAGGAAGCAATTCCTATTTTGTCAATAGGATTTAACGCCTTTCACAAAAAAATTATAGGCAATTTTGCCGCGTATTATTATGGCGCGGCGCCGAAAATGAGGGAGCCGCGGGCATGCCCGCGGCTCCTGATCGACGCAACATGTTCATTTTATGAGGTCGGAGAGCTTTTTTGCGTTGAGAAAGCTCATTATCACCTCGTCGAGCTCCCTCCACAGCGGCAGGGAGAGGCAATTTCCCGCGTTCTCGCAGGGGACGTCGGAATACAGGCAGGAGACGGGCGCGAGAGGCCCTTCCGCCGCCACTATTATCTCGCCGACGGAACACTCTTCGGCGGGCTTGGCAAGGCGGTAGCCGCCGCTCTTCCCGCGGGCGCTGAGCACCAACCCCGCCTGAGAGAGCGGGCCCATCACCGCCTCGAGGTACTTTACGCTCTCGTGCTGGCGCTCGGCTATGTCGGTGAGCGAAATGTTGCCGCAGCCGCTGTGCTGGGCCAGGTCTATCATGACTTTAAGGGCGTTGCGCCCCTTGGTAGTTATCATCATGGCAAATCAACCGCCGTACTCTATCATTTTTTCTATGCACCTGACCGCCGCGAGCCGCATGCCCTCCTCCATTACTATCTCCTCGCCGCCACTGCCGCACACGGCGTTGTATACGTCGGCAAGCGTGGTTATCTTCATGTTGTGGCACACGAGGTCTTTGGAGAGAGGATAGAACTTCTTTTCGGGGCACCTGTATTGCAGATGCTCGACTATGGCGTTCTCGGTGCCTATTATGAACTCCTCCGCGTCCGACTTCTCGGCAAAATCCATTATGCCCGTCGTGGAGCCGACGTAATCGGCGAGCGCCGTCACCTGTGAGCGGCACTCGGGGTGCACCAGAAACAGCGCGCGCGGGTGCGCGGCCCTGGCCTTTAAAACGTCGTCCTTAGTCATGCGGGCGTGCGTGGGGCACCCGCCGGAGAGGAGCTTGAAGTTCTTTTCGGGTATCTGCCCCTTCACGTACGTGCCGAGGTTTATATCGGGTATGAAAATTATATCGTCGGAAGGTATGGCGCGGCATATCTTCACCGCGCTCGAACTGGTGACGCAAACGTCGCACACCGTTTTTAGTTCGGCCGTGGTATTGACGTATGCCACCACAGTGTATCCGGGCATGCTCTCTTTGAGCTGCAGGACGATATCCTTGTCGAACTGCTCCGCCATGGGGCAGCCCGCGTCGGGATTGGCGAGCACCACCCTCTTGTCCGGGGAGAGCATTTTTACCGTCTCGGCCATGAAGCGCACGCCGCACATCACGACAGAGGACTGAGGAGTGCTCTTCGCCTTTACCGACAGGGCGTAGCTGTCGCCCGTGAAGTCGGCTACCTCGCAGATATCCTCGCTCATATAACTGTGCGCGAGTATGCACACGTCACGCTCGCGCTTCAAGCGCAATATTTCCTGTTGCAGATCTTTCAACATATCCGTCTGCCTCCCTCCGCCCGCACGGGGCGGCAGTTCAACTCCTATAAACGTAATATGATTATATCACAACGCCGTTGCGCGGTCAAGGGTATGCGCGCCCTTTCGCGGCGGTAATTTTTGACTGCCCCGCCCGCACGGAGGGCAATATTTTACAAATTTATTACCACTTACGGAGGGAATTTTTTACACTCTTTTTTGTAAAATTGCAATACTCGAATATAAAAAAATGCGGACGAAAGGCCTTGGTTTATTGCAACGCAGCGGCCTTTATTCGTCAAGGTTTTCGCTCGCCCGACGAGAGCGGGCGTTTATTCAGGCCGAAATGCCGACCGAAAGGGCCTGCGGCGCAAACTTGCGCCGCAGGCCCTTTTGCCCGACTGAGGGGTTCCCCTCAGTCACTGCGTGACAGCTCCCCTGAAGGGGAGCCGAGTTTTTTTGGTGCTTTACGGCGACCTGCGTTGAAGGGGAGCCGAGTTTTTTGGTGCTTTACGGCGACCTGCGTTGAAGGGGAGCCGAGACTTGCCTCCCGTTGAGGGGAGGTGCCCTCACGGGCGGAGGGGGCCTCTCCTTACAAATAAGCGCGCCGAGGTTTTTCGGTCTCTTCGCGGCGGCGTATTTTTACTCCAGCTCGAACGCGCCGGTGTACAGCTGATAATACTGCCCCTTCTGTTCGAGCAACTGTTCGTGCGTGCCGCGCTCTATTATGCGGCCGTGGTCCAGAACTATGATGACGTCGGAATTTTTAACGGTGGAGAGCCGGTGCGCGATGACGAACACCGTGCGCCCCTTCATGAGCGCGTCCATGCCGCGCTGCACTATCGCCTCCGTGCGGGTATCTATGGACGACGTGGCCTCGTCGAGGATCATAACGGGAGGGTCGGCGACGGCGGCGCGCGCTATCGAAAGAAGCTGCCGCTGTCCCTGAGAAAGGTTGGCGCCGTTGCCCGTTATAAAGGTGTTGTAACCTTCGGGCAGCCTGGTGATGAAGTCGTCGGCTCCCGCGAGCTTTGCCGCGGCGACGCACTCCTCGTCGGTGGCGTCGAGCTTGCCGTAGCGGATATTGTCCATTACCGTGCCGGTGAACAGGTTGGTGTCCTGCAACACCATGCCCAGCGAGCGGCGCAGGTCGGCCTTTTTTATCTTGTTTATGTTTATGCCGTCGTAGCGGATCTTGCCGTCGGCAATGTCGTAAAAGCGATTGATGAGGTTGGTGATGGTGGTCTTGCCCGCGCCCGTCGCCCCGACGAACGCCACCTTCTGCCCGGGTTTGGCATACAGCGTAACGCCGTGGAGCACGGGTTTGCCGGGCTCGTATTCGAAGTCCACGTCGAACATCCTCACATCGCCGCACAATTTGGTGTACGTGACCGATCCGTCGGCGTGATGCGGGTGTTTCCACGCCCACATGCCCGTGCGCTCTTCGCATTCGACGATCTCTCCGTTTTCCTCGCGCGCGTGGACGAGCTTGACATATCCCTCGTCCACCTCGGGCGGACGGTCGATGAGGTCGAATACGCGCGCCGTGCCCGCGATGCCCATCACCACGGAGTTCACCTGCTGCGACACCTGGTTTATGTTGCCGGTGAACTGCTTTGCCATGTTGAGGAAGGGCACCACCACGCTTATGCCGAGCGCCATGCCCGAAAACGAGACGTTGGGCACGTGCAGGTCGGGAAGGAGCAATATGCCCCCGACCACGGCGAGCACGACGTACAGCACGTTGCCTATGTTGAAGAGCGCCGGAGCGAGCATGTTGGCATACCTGTTGGCGCGGCGGCCGGCGTCGTACAGCCTTTCGTTGACCAGATCGAAGCCGTGTTCGGCCTCTTCCTCGTGGCAGAAAGTTTTTATCACCTTCTGGCCGGCGAGCATCTCCTCTATATACCCCTCCTCTTCGCCTATTACCTGCTGCTGTTTGACGAAGTAGCGCGCGCTGCCGCCGCCTATGCGCTTGGTGACGAAAAACATCACCGCGGTGCCCGCGAGCACCACCAGAGTGAGCCACAGGCAGTAACACAGCATTATTATAAGCACGGAGAGCACCGTTATGGCCGAAATGAGTATCTGCGGGGCCGACTGCGATATCAGCTGGCGGAGGGTATCTATATCGTTGGTGTAGTAGCTCATTATGTCGCCGTGGCCCATGGTGTCGAAGAACTTTATGGGCAGCTTCTGCATGCCGTTGAACATCTTGTCGCGCAGTTTTTCGAGCGTGCCCTGGGTTATCACCGCCATCAGCTGCCCGAAAGCCGTCCCCGTGAGCACGGAGGTGACGTAAAGCGCGATGAGTATGTACACGTTGCCGAGTATCTTTTCGCCTGCCACCGACCAGGGCACCGAATTGCGCACCGCATTGTCTATCTCGTGTATCACCCTCTGCATGAACACGGCGGGGACGGAGCCCACTATCGCCGTGACGGTGATGCAGGCTATGGCTACGGGCAAAAGCACGGGATAAAAGGAATAAACCGTTTTGAACAGGCGGCGGAGCACGCCCTTGTTCTTTTTATCAGTCTTCAAGGTCGTGGCCCTCCTTGTTCTGAGAAGTATACACCTCGCGGTAGATGGCGTTGCGCTTTATGAGCTCGGCATGCGTGCCTATATCGTTGACGGTGCCGCCGTCCATGACTATTATCCTGTCGGCGTCCTCGACGGAGGCGGTGCGCTGAGCTATTATTATCTTGGTCGTCTCGGGGATATATTCGCGCATCGCCTTTCTTATCTTGGCGTCGGTATGGGTATCCACCGCCGAGGTGGAGTCGTCCAGAATGAGTATCTTGGGCTTTTTCAAAAGGGCGCGCGCTATGCACAGCCTCTGCTTCTGCCCGCCCGACACGTTCGCGCCGCCCTGCTCTATGTAAGTCTCGTACTTTTGGGGGAAACGCTCTATGAATTCGTCGGCGCAGGCGAGGCGGGCGGCCGCCTCTATCTCCTCCTGCGTGGCGTTCTTGTCGCCCCAGCGCAGGTTCTCGGCTATCGTGCCCGAAAACAGCACGTTCTTTTGCAGCACCATGGCGACGCCGTTGCGCAGCGTCTGCAAATCGTACTGCCTGACGTCCACGCCGCCCACCTTGACGCAGCCCTCCGTGACGTCGTACAGGCGGGAGACGAGCTGCACCAGCGTGGACTTCGACGAGCCCGTGCCGCCTATTATGCCTATCGTCTCGCCCGAGGCGATGTGCAGGTCGATGTCGGAGAGGGCGTTCCTCTCCGCGGAGGGGGAATATTTGAAACTTACGCCCTCGAAATCTATGCTGCCGTCCTTTATTTCGTATACGGGGTGCTCGGGATTGACGAGAGTGCTCTCCTCTTCGAGCACCTCCACTATCCTCCTGCCCGATTCCCCCGCCATGGCTATCATGGTGAACGCCATGGAGAGCATCATCAGGCTGTTGAGCATCATAAAGCCGTACGTGAGTATGGAGGAGAGCTCGCCCACGCCTATGCCGCCCGCGGCGCCCGAAGAACCTATGACGAGATACGAGCCGTACGTGAGCACCGCGCACATCACCACATAGAGGCAGAACTGCATGATAGGCTGGTTGAAAGCGAGGATGCGTTCGGCCTTTTGGAAATCTTTGCGCAGATCGTGCGAAGCGCGGCCGAACTTGGCCTGTTCGTAATCTTCGCGCACGTATGCCTTCACCTCGCGCGCGGCCTTTACGTTTTCCTGTATGGAATTGTTCAGATTGTCGTACTTCCTGAACGCCCTGTGGAAGAGCGGTATGGTCTTGACGACTATGATTATCAGCCCCACGGCAAGCAGGGGCACCACCGCCACGAACACCCACGCGAGGCTGCCGCCCATGACGAACGCCATCACGAAGCTGCTCACGAGCATGAGCGGCGAACGCACCACGAGGCGTATGAGCAGCATGTAGGCCGTCTGCACGTTGGTGACGTCGGTGGTCATGCGGG
Source organism: uncultured Clostridia bacterium (assembly GCA_944354725.1). Taxonomy (GTDB): domain Bacteria; phylum Bacillota; class Clostridia; order Christensenellales; family Borkfalkiaceae; genus Coproplasma. The sequence goes on along the minus strand of CALVQA010000029.1, from coordinate 9,656 downwards.
TGATAAGCGAGGACACGTTGAATTTATCGATGTTCCGGAAGGAATACGACTGTATTTTATAAAACATGTCTTTGCGCAGGTTTTTTGCCAGCCCGCTCGAGGCCGAGGCGCACGTTATGCCCGAACACACGCCGAAGGCGAGCGAAAGGCCCGCCATGACGACGAGCGCCGCGCCGTACTTTAAAATGACGTCGAGCCCGCATCCGCCCCCGATCTCGTTTACGAGCATGGCTATGACGAAAGGTATGAACACCTCCAGCACCACTTCGAACGTGACCAGCACGGGCGTGGCTATGGAGGCGCGCTTATATTCTCTGAGGCTGTGCGCGATCTCTTTTACCATAAAATACTCCTTGAATCCTCCTTTAAACGCCGAAAGAGGCGGCGCACCGATGCGGAAAACGGCGCGCCGAATACAAAATCAAGCGAATTTTAACAGAAAAGAATTTTATTGTCAAACGATATTTTTGTTTTGCGCGCAAAGCGCGGCCGCGCAAAAAGAATTTTTCTGTTTTTGTTAAACGCAAACAAAATATTACATGCGCGCCGTTTACTTTATCACGCAGACGGTGTATAATGGTCTCAGCAAAAAAAGGAGCATGCCATGAAAAAATGCAGGATAACGGCGGTACGGGCCGCGCGGCACGACGACCTGATCGCAAAGTACGAAAAGCCATTGGAAAACGCGTGCCCCGTAAGAGAGGGCGACACCTTCGTGTGCAACGGCCCTGTAAAGCCCGAAGGACTGTGCGAGAGCGCGTGGGGCAGCATGTATCCCTTCGTTATGGCGCTCTCGTGCGGGGGCGGGCGAATATACGGGGACTGGATGAAGAACGAGCGTTCGGCCATGGTCTCGTGCAACGACGGCTTCCGCCCGGTCAGCTTTTACATAGAGGCGCTCGACGAGGACGCCGAATGAGAGATCCCCGCGAGAGCCGCGGGGATCCTTTTGCGATGTGGTGGACCTGCAGAGAGTTGCACTCTGGTCTTACGGGGTTCGGGCGGGCTTTCTACATGCTTAGTTTGCCTTTAAACTTGCTCCGCCACTCCCGGTAAACGGGGAGAAGCGGCAGCATGCCGCAAAATTACGGCCGCACCCGCGCGGCAACGCGGTGAGGGCCGTTATCCGCCTGAATAACGCCGCCTGCGCGCGGCGGAAGAGCGCCGGCGACGGACCGCCTTAAGTTAGGCGGCGCAAGCCATTGCGGGAGCCCCGAAAGAGGGGAACGCAACGACTTTGGAATCTTTTGATTCTGCGTTTAAATTTAATTCCCGTTTTAACGAAGCCGGGACTTCGGCATGCTTACTCCGTCCTCCGCCCGCAATCGAAACTGTGTCAGGCCCGGAAAACGCCGTACGGTAATTATACTCCCGCGCGGCGAAAAAATCAACCAAATATTTACGATCTGCGCAAATACATACGCAAACGGTAATTTTTAGCCGTCAGGGCAAAAATTTAATGTCTCTCCCGCGGCCGTAATCAATTGACTTTTGCGGCGAAATATTATACATTTATCAGAGTAAACATGATGCCGCAACCGCGGTCACGGTCGGGAAAAATGATATATACGATAACGTTCAATCCCTCTTTGGATTATTACGTAAAAGTAAATAACCTTAAAAGCGGCATAGTCAACCGCACCTCCACCGAATACATAACCGTGGGGGGAAAAGGGCTGAACGTTTCGCTCGCGCTCAAAGAACTGGGCGACAGATCGTTCGCATACGGCTTTATCGCAGGGTTCACGGGCAAGGCCATAGACGACAAGGTGACGGCGATGGGCCTCGAGCACGAATTTTTGGAAGTTTCGGGGCAGAGCCGAATAAACGTAAAAATAAAGAGCACGACCGAGACCGACATAAACGGCATAGGCGCCGAAGTAGGCGAAGCCGACGTGAACAGGCTGACCGATTCGCTCAAAGCGCGGCTTAAGGAGGGCGACTGGCTGGTGATATGCGGCAGCGTGCCCGCCCCCCTCGACGACAAAACTTACGAAAACCTGTTAAAAAAGCTGAGGCCGCTGAAGGGGATAAACGTGGTGATAGACGCCTGCGGCGCGCTGCTCACCAACACCTTGAAATACCGGCCCTTCCTGATAAAGCCGAACATATTCGAGCTGAGCGAGATATTCGGCCTTAAAACGCTTCCGACGACGAAGGAGATTGCCGCCTGCGCGAGAGAGCTGCAAAAGCAGGGCGCGCGCAACGTCATATGTTCCATGGGCAGCGACGGCGCCGTTATGGTGACCGAGGGCGACCAGGCGCTGTACGTGCGCGCGGTGCGCGGACAGCTGGTGAACTCCGTAGGCGCGGGCGACAGCATGATAGCCGGTTTCATACACGAATACCTCTCCTCCGGCAACTACTTCTCTTCGCTCAACTTCGCAACGGCGGCGGGCAGCGCCTGCGCGTTCACGCAGCACCTCGCCACAAAAGAACAGATAGAATACATAGAGTCGCTCATGCTATGACATTGCTCCGTTTCTGCCGCGAAAGCGAGCGCGAAAAGATCCTCGACGAGCTGCTCGCTCCGTACGGCGGCGCGGGCGCGATAAAGCGCACCGCGAACGGCAAGCCGTACATCGCCGGCGACCCCGTGCATTTGAGCATATCGCACAGCAACGGGATATGCGCGATAGCCCTTTCGGACGGGCCCGTGGGCGTGGATACCGAGGCCGCGGGCCGCAAAACGTGCAAAGCCGTGCTTTCATCGTTTTCCGACGAAGAGCGGTCGGAGATAACCTGCGAACGCGACTTTTTGGAGCACTGGACCGCGCGCGAAGCGTACGTAAAGCTGATCGGCGGCGGCATCTGGCAATACTTCAGGCGCCTTTCGTTCATACACGGAAGGCTGCTGCTCGACGGAGAACCCCTGCCCGTGCAGACAGCGTTCTGCCGCGGAGAGCGCGCCGTGACGGCGGTATGCGCGGCGTACGCCTCTTTTACGGCGGAGGGGACACATCTTACAGACTGAACTGCGGGCTCTGCGCCCGTTTTTTTATTTTACCGCCAAGCGCACGCGCCAAAGATTTGCCATATCGGAGCGCGTCTGCTATAATTATGCCATGATTTGTTTTGTTATAGCTTTGGAAGACGAAGCCGCGCCCGTGCTCGCCAACATGACCGACGTGCGCGCGGGGCTCGCGCTGAACAAGAAGGTATACTCCGGCAAGCTGTGCGGCGAAGAGACGCGCGTGATAGTGTGCGGCGTGGGCAAGGTGAACGCCGCCATGGGCGCGACCATGGCGGCCGCATGCGCGGGAGCAAGCGCGGTGATAAACATCGGCACGGCGGGAGCGCTCGGCCCCTCCATGCGCGTGGGCGACATATACGCCGTTTCGCACGCGGCCGAATACGACTACGACCTGCGGCAGATAAACGGCACGCAGGCGGGCGTTCTGGACGACCTCGGCGTGCGCTGGATACCGCTCGAAACGGCGGACGGATATACGGCGAAGAAGCTCGCCACGGGCGACAGGTTCAACGACGACAGGGCCGACTATCTCATGCTCACCGAAGATTTCAAAGCCGACTTAAGAGACATGGAGGGCGCGGCCGTGGCGCACGCGTGCGCATATGCGGGCGTGCCTCCCTTCGGTTTCAAAGTCGTGTCCGACGTGGCGGGGAGCGGCAGCACCACCGATCAGTACCAAAAAAATGTGGCGCTGTGCTACGAGAACATAAGGCGGGAGACGTGCGCGATATTCCGCGCCGTGCGCAATAAAATACAGGCATGAACGGCAGTCCGTGCCGCGGAGACTTAAAATGAAACGGATACCCTCTTTTTCCAAAGATCACGACAAGCTCATGCCCGGGCTCTATAAGTGCGGAGAGAGCCACGGCGTGGCCACGTGGGACCTGCGGTTCAAAAGGCCCAACGCCGGCGACTATATAGAACAGAAGGCGCTGCATACGATAGAGCACGTGTGCGCCACCGTGCTGCGCAACGGCGAACACGCCGACGGCATAATATACTTCGGCCCGATGGGCTGCAGGACGGGCTTTTACCTGCTCACTTACGGCATAGCCGACGGCGACATCCCGCCCATGCTTAAAGCATGCTTCAAAGAGGCGCTCGCGTTCGAGGAGATACCGGGCAGCCGCCGCGAGGAGTGCGGCAATTTCGCGGAGCGCGACCTTGAGGGCGCAAAGCGGGAATGCAGGGCTTACCTCGCCGTCCTCGAGGGCATATGATAGCGCTGGGAGGCGGCTGGGACGAGCTGTTGCGGCCGCTGTTCGAAGACGAACGATACAAAAAAATACGCGAATTTTTAAAGCGCGAATACGGCAGCCACATCGTCTACCCCGACATGTACGACCTTTATAACTGCTTCCGCTTCACCCCGCTTTGCAAGCTAAAAGCCGTCATCTTAGGGCAGGACCCCTATCACGAGCCGGGGCAGGCGCACGGATTGTGCTTTTCGGTAAAGCCGGGAGTGCCCCTGCCGCCCTCGCTGAAAAACATATTCAAAGAGATAGAGAGCGACCTCGGCATAAGGGAGCCCGACTGCGGCGACCTTACGAAGTGGGCGAACGAGGGGGTGCTGCTGCTGAACACCACCCTAACCGTGCGCGAACACCGCGCGAACTCGCACGCGGGCTGCGGCTGGGCATGGTTCACCGACGGCGTTATAAAACTCATATCCGAAAACACCGAGCACGCCGTGTTCATCCTCTGGGGCGGGAACGCCCGCTCCAAGCGCACGCTGATAGACAGGGGCAGGCACCTCGTTCTGGAGAGCGCGCACCCATCCCCCCTGTCGGCGTACAACGGCTTTTTCGGCAGCAGGCCCTTTTCCAGGTGCAACGCCTACCTTAAAGAGCACGGCAAGGGGCCGATAGACTGGGATCTCAACACATAAAATTTTGCTTACGGGAGCTTATATATGAAATATGCGGTAGTTTTGGGCGACGGCATGGCCGACTACGAACTGGACGCCCTGGGAGGCAAGACTTGCCTTGAATACGCGCGCACGCCCAACCTTGACGCACTGGCGCCGCACGCGGAGGCGGGCATGTTCCGCACCGTGCCGGAGGGCTTCGCGCCGGGCAGCGACGTGGCGAACATGTCGGTAATGGGTTTCGACCCCGCAAAATACTACACGGGGCGCTCGCCGCTGGAGGCAGTGGCCATGGGCATACCGCTCGGCGACGCCGACGTGACCATGCGCGCAAACCTCGTGACCCTCTCGGGAGAGGGCGGCTATGAAGAGCTGACGATGGCCGACTATTCCGCCGGCGAGATAACGACGGCCGAGGCGCGCGAACTGATAGAGTTTTTGAAGGGCGAGCTCGACGGAGAGGGGCTCACGCTGTACCCGGGCATCTCCTACCGCCACTGTCTTGTGGCGAACAACGGCCGCACGGGGCACAGGTTCACTCCCCCGCACGACATTTCCGACAAAAAGATATCGGCCTACCTGCCCAAAGGGCCGCAGGCGGAAAAGTACCTCGCGCTGATGAAAAGGAGCCACGAACTGCTCAAAGACCACCCCGTGAACAGGCGGCGCGCGGCCGAAGGCAAGAACCCCGCCAACAGCCTGTGGCTGTGGGGCGAGGGCACGAAGCCGGCGCTTGAAGATTTCGGCAAAAAGACGGGGCTGAGAGGGGGCGTGATCTCGGCGGTAGACCTCGTAAAGGGCATAGCGCTGCTCGCGGGCATGCGATTCATACAGGTCGAAGGCGCCACCGGCAACTACGACACAAATTTCAAGGGCAAGGCGGAGGCGGCCGCCGACGCGCTAATAAACGGCGGTCTCGACTATGTATACATCCACATGGAGGGCCCCGACGAGTGCGGCCACCACGGCGACGTCGGGCACAAGGTGTTTTCGATAGAGCAGATAGACGGCGCGGTGGTAAAAACGCTGAAGGAGCGGCTGGACGCCTCGGGCGAAAGATACTGCCTGCTCGTATGCCCCGACCACCCCACCCCCTGCACGATAAAAACGCACGTTTCCGACCCCGTGCCCTACCTTTTGTACACCAACGCGTGCGACCTCGGCAACGGCGCAAAGCGCTATACCGAGCGCGAGGCGGCAAAGACGGGCATATTCATCGACCGGGGATACACGCTGACTGACAGGATGCTCAAAATAAAATGATCCGGCATGCCTTGCCGTAAAAAATGTGCCGCGGCGCAAAATTGCGCGCGGCACATTTTTTTACCTTTCCGATATTATTTGCATGCAAGGCACGCTCATTTTAACGAAAACTCCGAAAAGTCGGCCGCGCCGCCGCCGCGGAAAACAAAGTACAGAGCAAACTTTCCGAAGGGAAGCGACACGGGGGCGGAAAATTCCCTCCACTCCCGCGAGGGCGACACGGGCACCTCGCCGAGCGCGTGCGTCCCGTCGGTAAGCACGAACGCCCCGTCGGCCGTGCCGCGCACGGTGACCGAAACTTCGCGCGCGCCGTCGTTTACGAAATATTTGAACCCGCACGTCGAGCCGTCCTTCATATTGGATATATACACCACTGCGCGCTCGTCGCCGTCCTCGCCGTCCTGCGTGATGTACGGATGCGCCCCGCCGTGCGGGATATCGCCCCTGCGCGTGCCCTGCCCGCTCTTTAAAACGCAGGCGATGGCGGCGGGATACACGCCCCTGCCCGCAAGCGGGCCGCCGTTCAGGCCGCAACTCGTCATTTCGACCTGCGGGATGGAACCGTCAGGCAAGATCGCTATCTCCTCCGCGCACGCCTGGCGCGAAAAGGAGGTGCCGTTGGTGTGGCGGTGATAGAACACATACCACTTGCCGGCGATCTCCTCTACGGAGCCGTGATTGTTGCCTATGTAATTGTTGCAGTCGTTTTCGTCCGATATGCCGGGCATGCCTATATCGCCGTTGGAAATTAGCCTGCCCCCGAACGCGAACGGCCCCGTCGGGCTCGCCGAAAGGGCGTAGCACAGGTCGTGGTTGTAATAGGTGGACCATATAAAATAATATCTGCCGCCCGCCCTTCTTATCGACGACGCCTCGAAGAACTCATGCCCCTCGAAGCCGGTGCCCGCCGAATTGCTGTAAGAGGGCGCGACGGGCGTGCCCTCGCCCTCTATAGTGAGCATGTCGGGCGCAAGTTTATACACCCACGCATGCGTATAAGTTTTGGGCACTTCCATGAGGTGCCTGGGCGGATACGGGCAGTAGCCCGTATAGAGATAGGCCCCGTCGCCCTCGCACAGCACGGCGGGGTCGAAGGCGTACGGCTCGCCCGCGCGCGACGAGAGCACATGCCCGTCTTTGAACCGCACGTGCCCGTAAAATTCGTACCTGCCCGCGGGAACGTCGCACACGGCGACGGAGATGACGCTTACGAAGTCGAGCGCGTAATACAGATAATATCTGCCGTCGGGGCCGCGGCACACGTCGGGCGCGAACAGCGCGTGCTCGCCCCCCGCATTGAGCGGGTCCTGCCCGCGGCGGTATATTACGCCCTCGTACCGCCAGCCCGCGAGATCGCCGACTGGCGCCGACCAGCACACGTAGTCGTTCATGCAGAACGAACGGCCGCCCGCCCTGTCGTGGCTGCCGAAGAGATACACCCTGTCGCCGAATACGTGAGGTTCGCCGTCGGGCACGTATTCGCCGAGCGGCAGAAAGGGATTGAATGCCTGTTTCATCGTTCACCTTAACGCAACTTATTTTGACGCGGCCGCCGCGAAACGCCCGCCGCGAGGCGGCTATTTCCGCCATGCCCGTATTATACACCGCCATACCGCCCGTTTCAAGAGCCGGCGGGCAGGTCGCGGCAATATTTTGTGCACGATGCACAAATCCCTCCGCCGCGCCTTTTAAGACCGCCCGCAAAACAACGGCGGGGCGACCGTCCGCAAGGCATAAGAGACGGCGCGCAGAGTTTTCTGCGCGCCGCCCGATCTTTACACGTATGCACGGCAATATGCCGATATGTTCGCATGCACCGAGCGGCAGGCGGCCGAAAGCGGCGCGCCGCGGCGGCACGCTCTCAGTAATTTTCGGGTTTGAGCTGGAAATACGCCTTGGGATGCGCGCAGACGGGGCAAACTTCGGGAGCCGCGTTGCCGATGACTATGGCGCCGCAGTTGGTGCACTGCCACATCTGAACGTCGTCGCGGATGAACACCCTGCCGCCCTCCACGTTGGCAAGCAGCTTTTTATAGCGTTCCTCGTGCTCCTTCTCCACTTCGGCCACGCGCTCGAACATCGCGGCTATATTGTCGAAGCCCTCCTCCCTCGCGACGCGCGCGAATTCGGGATACATCTCGGTCCACTCATAGTTTTCGCCGCCCGCCGCGGCCGCGAGATTGGCCTTCGTGTCGCCTATGCCCTCGAGCAGCTTGAACCACATCTTGGCGTGCTCCTTTTCGTTGGCGGCAGTCTCTTCGAAGATGGCGGCTATCTGATTATACCCCTCTTTCTTAGCGACCGAAGCGAAATAGGTGTACTTGTTGCGCGCCTGGCTCTCGCCCGAAAACGCGGCATGAAGATTCTGTTCTGTCTTTGTGCCCTTTAAGTTTTTCATTATAAACCTCCGTTTGACTTGCTATATTTACCGTAGATAACGGTTCAGTCCCCCTTGCACGCCGCGCTCTCGGCCGCGGCGTCCGCGCCCGCGGCGGCGCACTCCGGGCAGCAGCTCAAAAAATCGACCTCCGCGGCATATACCCTGCACCCCTCCAGGCACTTTGCGGCGAACACCGGTTCGAGTTCGGGGAACATGACGTCCCTTATTTTTCCGCAGTGTGCGCACCTTAAATGGGCGTGCGGGGCGAGAGTGGCGTCGAACCTGTCGTCGGAGCCCGCAATGTGCAGCCTTCGTATCTCTCCGTTTTCGGAATACTGCGAGAGCACCCTGAACACGGTAGCCTTGCTTATGCGCGGATTGACGGCGCGCACGTCCTCGTAAAGTTCGGTGGCCGTGGGGTGATCGGCGGCCGCCAGCGCGCCCATTATCACCCTCTTCTGGGCCGTGTTTCTCTGTTTTTTCATGTCATCCCGTCTGCGCGCCGTTGCAGCCTTACTCCGTGTGAATTGCGCGCGCATAAATATAAATAGTATTGATTACTAATATTCTAACACATAAAAGCCGCTTTGTCAACCGCGGGAGCAAAAATAACCCATAAAACGCGAATGTACGCGCAAAGTTCGGCCGCCGCACAAAAAACAGGCGCCATCTTGTTGCAATACGCGGCGCGATGCACTAAAATATATAGACGGACGGCGCCCGAGGGCGCAAACGCAAACACGGAGCAGATATGTTCAACATAGTTTTGGTAGAGCCCGAAATACCTCAGAACACGGGCAACATCGCGCGTACCTGCGCGGCGACGGGCTGCGCGCTGCACCTTATAAAGCCGCTCGGCTTTACCATATCGGACAAGCATCTCAAGCGCGCGGGGCTGGACTACTGGCACCTCGTGAACGTATACGTGTATGAGGACCTGCAAGAGCTGTTCGCGAAATATCCCGACGCAAGGTATTTCTTTTTCACCACCAAAGCGAGGATGAGGCATACCGACGCGGCATACCGCGAGGGCGACTTTCTGGTGTTCGGCAAAGAGACGAAGGGGCTGGACGAGGAGCTGCTTTTGGCGCACCCCGACGAGTGCGTGCGCATCCCGATGATAGGGAGCGCGCGCAGCCTGAACCTTTCGAACGCCGCGGCCGTGGCCGTAT
>CALVQA010000028.1 GCA_944354725.1 uncultured Clostridia bacterium | reverse complement strand
AGCCCGAAGTAGAGGCAGCCCTTGAAGGTGCGCCCCTCGGCGTTCATGGCGTTCATCGTGGGGATCATTATTTTGTTCATGACCTCCTCTTCGAGCTCCTTCGTCCAGAAGGGGCAGGGAGAGAACGTGCCCATGCCGCCGGTGTTGAGCCCCTCGTCGCCGTCTTTGGCGCGCTTGTGGTCGCACGAAGTTATCATGGGGACTATCGTCTTGCCGTCGGTGAACGAGAGCACCGACACTTCCTCCCCCGGGGTATATTTGAGGCCGCGCATGCACTCCTCTATGACGACGGTGTTGCCCGCCGAGCCGAAGGCCTTGTCGAGCATGATGCTCTTCAATCCGTCCTCCGCTTCCTTCAAGGTGTTGCATATGAGCACTCCCTTGCCGAGCGCGAGGCCGTCGGCCTTGAGGACTATGGGCGCGCCCTTTTCGCGCACGTAGGCAACGGCGGCCTCGTAGTCGTCGAATATCTCCGACTCGGCCGTGGGGATGCCGTACTTTTTCATCAGGTTTTTCGAAAACGCCTTGCTCGCCTCTATGACGGCGGCGTTTTTGCGCGGGCCGAAGCAGCGTTTGCCGATATCTTCGAGCGCGTCGACCAGGCCGAGGGCGAGAGGATCGTCGGGAGCGACGACGTAGTAATCTATCTCGGGGTGGGCTTCGGCGTATTCCACCACTGCGGGTATGTTCATATAGTCGACGTCGACGTTTTCGGCTATCTCCGCCGTGCCCGCGTTGCCCTTCATGCAGTACAACTTGTTTACCTTGGGACTCTTTTTTAAAGCGAGAAGGATCGCATGCTCCCTTCCGCCGTTGCCGATTACCAAAACATTCATAGTAACACTCCTCACGAAATCCTAAACAGACTTCTTTTAACGTGAAAACATCCAAAAGCCCGCCCTTTCGTCGCAGCCTTGCTTCGCCGGCCTGCGCCGCCTCCCCTGTGCAAGCGGAGGCTTTATTCGGCAAGAGGGGCGGCGCCCCCTGAAATCACGAAAAATTCAGCTCGCGGACGGAGCTAAATTTTCGTGAACTCTTTTAGTGTTTGAAATGGCGCTCGCCGACGAACACCATGGCTATGCCCGCCTTGTCGGCGGCCTCTACCGACTCTTTGTCGCGTATGGAGCCGCCCGGCTGTATTATAGCCGTGATGCCCGCCTTCGCGCACTCCTCCACGCAATCGGAGAACGGGAAGAAGGCGTCGGACGCCATTACGGAACCTTCGGCCTCTTTACCGGCGTGAGCTATCGCCTGCTGGGCCGCCCAGATGCGGTTGGTCTGGCCCATGCCTATGCCCGTGGTCCTGCCGGGCTTGCCGATGACTATGGCGTTCGACTTGGTGTGCTTTACGACGCGCCACGCAAACATCATCGCCTCGACCTCTTCGGCGGTGGGGGCGCGTTCGGTGACCACGCCGAGGCCGTAAGTCGTCTTTTCCTTGCCGGAAGGCGTCGTTGAAACGACGACCTCCGCCTTGCGCGAGAACAGGCCCATATCCTCGTCCTTGATGAGGCATTCGTCGTAACTCTGCACGAGCAGGCCGCCGTATACCTTTTTCATGTCGCGGGCGTCGGGCGCCCTGCGCGCGGAGATATCGTCTATCTGCAGAAGGCGGATGTTCTTTTTGCTTTTAAGTATCTCGAGCGCTTCCTCCGTGTAGGCGGGCGCCATCACTATCTCTATGAATATCTTGTTTATCTCTTCGGCGGTACGCCCGTCGACCGTGCCGTTTATGGCGAGGATGCCTCCGAACACCGAAACGGGATCGGAGGTATAGGCGCGCATGTACGCCTCGTATATATCCTTGCCGGTGCCCACGCCGCACGGATTGGCATGCTTGCAGGCCACCACGGCGGGCACGTCGCCGAACTCTTTTAAAAGTTCCAGGGCGCCGTTCGCGTCGTTGATGTTGTTGTAGGAGAGCTCCTTGCCCCACAACTGCTTCGCGGAAGAGAGCGAGCCTTTGCGTATGAAGGGCTCGTTATAGAACACGGCGGACTGCTGGGGGTTTTCACCGTAGCGCATGTCCTGCGCCTTTTCGTAGGCGAAAGTTATGGTGTCGGGATATTTTATGCCGAGTTCGCCGGCAAGGTAGTTGGAGATGAGGCTGTCGTACTCGGCGGTATGCGCGAACACCTTATATTGCAGGTATTTTTTCGTTTCGAGGCTTATCCCGCCCGAAGCGAGCTCGCCGAGGACCTTGCCGTAGTCGGCGGGGTCGACGATGACCGCCACGTCCTGATAGTTCTTTGCCGCCGCCCTTATCATGGTGGGGCCGCCTATATCGATATTTTCGATGCACTCGGCAAAATCTGCGCCGCGCGCGAGCGTGGCCTTGAACGGGTAGAGGTTTACGGCCACGATGTCGATGGTGTTGATGCCGAGCTCTTCGAGCTGCTTCATATGCTCGGCATTCGAGCGCATGGCGAGAAGCCCCGCGTGCACGTTGGGGTGCAACGTTTTCACCCTGCCGTCGAGGCACTCGGGAAAGCCCGTTATCTCGGATATGCCTATCACGTCAAGGCCCGCCTCTCTCAACGCTTTGGCCGTGCCGCCGGTAGATATTATTTCGAACCCTTCGGCTACGAGCCCCTTGCAAAAATCGACCACGCCCGTCTTGTCGGATACGCTGACGAGCGCCCTCTTTTTCATCTCCATCGTGTAAACCTCGCAAAATTGGATTTTTATGTGATTTTATGTTACCGTACATCGGCAAAGGATACCGAAATCGGATATTTATGAGTTTTGAATAGTATTATGCGTGATATAATATACCTGTTCGGTATAAATTATTTCACATGAAACTTTCAGCCGAGCACCGAAACGCTGCGCCCGCGCTTTATCACCTTGCCTTCGCACAGCTTTTTGACGCAGTAAGGCAAGAGCTCGTGTTCGACGGCAAGTATGCGCGACTGCAAAGATTCGGGAGTGTCGCCCTCCTCCACGCACACCGCGCGCTGAGCTATGATGGCGCCGCCGTCGGGCACTTCGTTGACGAAGTGAACGGTGCAGCCCGATATCTTTGCGCCGTATTCGAGCACGGCCCTGTGCACCTTGAGCCCGTAGTAGCCGCTTCCGCAGAAAGCGGGGATGAGCGAAGGATGGATGTTGATAATGCGGTCTTCGAACCGTTTTATAAAACTTTCGGGAATTATTTTGAGCCAGCCCGCAAGCACGATGTAGTCCACCCCGAGCCCGTTCAACAGAGCCGCGAGGTCGGCATACAGCTCCTCGAGGTCGGGCCATTCGGCCTTGGCGTAAACTTCGGCGCGGATGCCGTGGCGCTCGGCGCGCTCTATGGCGCCTATGCCGTGCTTCGAAGCGACGAGCACGGCTATCTCACAGAAACGCTCCCTCTCGTTGGCGTCGATCACCGACTGAAAGTCGGTGCCTCCGCCGGAGGCAAAAACGGCTATGCGCTTCATTTTACCAGCCTTACGCCTGCGCCCTTGATTGTTTTGCCGATGACGCAGCATTCCTCGCCAGCCGCGGAAAGCACTTCCATAGCCTTTTCTACGTTGTGCTTCGCCACACATACTACCATGCCTATGCCCATATTGAAGGTGTTGTATATCTGTTCGTCGGAAATGCCCGCCATCTGCTGCATCGCCCTGAACACGGCAGGCACCTCGTACGAACCGAGGTATATCTCACAGCCCACTCCCTCGGGGAAGATGCGGGGGATGTTTTCTATAAAGCCGCCGCCCGTGATGTGCGCTATGCCCTTTACCTTTACCTCTTCGACGAGTTTGAGTATGGAGCGCACGTATATGCGCGTGGGCGCGAGGAGCACGTCTATAGGCTTTGCGCCGAGGCGCTCGTCGAAGGTTTCGAGCTTTTCCCTGTCTTCGCCGAAGAGCTTGCGCACCAGCGAATAGCCGTTGGAATGCACGCCGCTCGACTTCAGACCGATGAGAACATCGCCCGGCTTGATCTTGCTGCCGTTGATTATTTTCTTTTTATCGACGATGCCCACTGCAAAGCCGGCTATATCGTATTCGCCGTCGGCATAAAAGCCGGGCATTTCGGCGGTTTCGCCGCCGATGAGCGCGGCGCCGGCCTGCCTGCACCCTTCGGCCACGCCCGAAACGACGGTGGCCACGGTTTGAGGCGAGAGCCTGCCAGTAGCGAAATAATCGAGGAAAAACAGGGGCTTTGCACCCTGGCACACTATGTCGTTCACGCACATTGCGACCGCGTCGATGCCTATCGTGTCGTGCTTGTCGGCGACGAAAGCATATTTGAGCTTGGTGCCGACGCCGTCGGTGCCCGAAACGAGGACGGGCTGCTTCATGCCCTTCGAAAGCTCGTAAAAACCGCCGAAGGAGCCTATGTCGCCGAGAACATGCTCGTTGTACGTCGACTGAACGTGCTGCTTCATGAGGCGGACCGCCTCGTAACCTCTTTCGACGTCTACGCCGCTGTCTTTATAAGAGATTGCCATAATAAAATTTAACCTCGCTTATTCGAATTTATATTTGTCGGTATCGCCGCCGTCCTCGGGATACGGATATTCGCCGTTGAAACAGCCGAGGCAGAAACCGAGGCGGCAGTCGCCGCAGGCGCGGACGAGCTGTTCTGCCGGAAGGTAACGCACGCTGTCGGCGCCGATGAGTTCGGCTATCTGCTCCTCGCTCCTGCCGGCGCCTATGAGCTGCGAACGCGAACGTATGTCTATGCCGAGATGGCACGGATGGACGACCGCAGGCGAGCACACGCGGACGTGCACCTCTCTTGCGCCCGCCTCGCGCAGCATCTTAACTATTTTGCGCATGGTGGTGCCGCGGACTATCGAATCGTCGACGAGCACGATGCGCTTGCCCTCTATGTTGGCGCGTATGGCGTTGAGTTTGACGCCGATGCCGTTTTCGCGGAGGCTCTGCTCGGGCTGGATGAACGTGCGCCCGACGTATCTGTTCTTAGCCAGCGCCTCGGCAAACGGTATGCCGCTCGCCGCGGAATAGGCGCGGGCGGCGACGTTAGCGCTGTCGGGCACGCCCGAGACGATGTCGGCGTCGGCCCCGCAACATTCGGCGAGCAGCCTGCCCGCCTCCTGCCTGGCGCGGTACACGCTGCAACCGTCGATGACCGAATCGCTGCGGGCAAAATACACGTACTCGAAGATGCACATCCTTCCGCCTTCGGGGATATCGTCCATCATGTGCGAGCTTATGCCGCCCGAATCGACGACGACTATCTCGCCCGGCTCGACGTCGCGCAAAAACTTTGCGCCCACGGCATCCAGAGCACAGCTTTCGCTGGCTATCATGACGTCGTCGTCGCGTATGCCTATGCACAGCGGGCGGATGCCGTAAGGGTCGCGCACGGCGATGAGCTTGTCGGCAGTCATCAGGACGAGCGCGTAGGCGCCCGCGAAATGCGGACACGCGCGCCTGACTCCGTTTAAGATGTCGCCGTCCGAAAGGCGGTTAATGAGCACCGCCATCACCTCGGAATCTATCGCCGTCTGGAACACGGCGTTTTCGCTCACGAGCCGCTCGCGCAGCCGCGCCGTATTGGTCAGGTTGCCGTTATGGGCGAGCGCCATCTTCCCGCACTTGCCGGTAAACACGACCGGCTGAGCGTTCAGAAGCTGGCTGGAACCGGTCGTCGAATAGCGCACGTGGCCTATGGCGATGTCGCCTTCGGGAAGTTTTGCAAGGTTCTCAGGAGTGAACACCTCAGGCACCAGCCCCATGCCCTTATGATAAGTTATCCTGTCGGCAAAGGCGACGGCGATGCCGCAGCTCTCCTGCCCCCTGTGTTGCAGGGCATACAGCCCGTAGTACACCGTGCCGGCAACGTCGCGGTTTTCGGACGAATATACGCCGAACACGCCGCATTCTTCATGTATCTCTCTGCACGATCCGTCCATAAAAACACCGATCAATCAAAGTAATGGGCGCGGGAATCGGGCAACGCCTCATTCCCTGCCCGTCCAGCAGTAGGTGCAGAGCTTGCAGGGGTCGATGCCTATCGCCTCTATCAGCCCCTCCATCGACTGGAATTCGAGAGATTCGAACTTGAATTTATCGCAAATGGCACGGCGCATCGCCTTGCCGCGCTCCGTATCGGAGTTGCTGTATTCTTCGAGATGGTTTATGGCGTCGTCGCCCTCGAGCTCCGCCATGGTGCGGCGGGTGATAAGGTCCATATCGCCCGAGGAGCGCGAGAAGTTGAGATATTTGCAGCCGTACATTATGGGCGGGCACGCCGAACGCATGTGCACCGCCTTAGCGCCGTGCGAATACAAAAACTCGACCGTCTCTTTGAGCTGCGTGCCGCGCACGATGGAGTCGTCGACGAGCAGCAGGCGCTTGCCCTCTATGAGCTCGTGCACGGGTATGAGCTTCATCTTTGCCACTTTGTTGCGCTCCGACTGGTTCACGGGCATAAAACTGCGCGACCATGTGGGAGTATATTTTATATAGGGGCGGGCAAAGGGCACCTTGCACGCGTTGGCATAGCCTATGGCATGAGGGGTGCCGGAGTCGGGAACGCCGCCCACGTAATCGATGCAGTGCAGATCGTGCGTCTTTGCGTCGCTGCGGGCAAATATCTCGCCGTTGCGGCAGCGCATCATCTCAACGTTGACGCCCTCGTACGAGGACGTGGGATAGCCGTAATACGACCAGAGGAATGCGCATATGCGCATCTTTTCGCCCGGAGGGGCGAGGCGGGTGACGCCGTCGGCCGAAACTTCGACTATCTCGCCCGGGCCGAGCTCGCAATAGTCGGAATAGCCGAGTTTTTTATAGGCAAAACTTTCGAACGAAACGCAATAGCCGTCGTCGCTCCTGCCTATCTGGACGGGCAGCCTGCCCACCTTGTCGCGCGCGGCGATCAGCGTGCCGCGGTCGGTGAGGATGAGTATGGAGGCCGTGCCGTCTATCCTGTCCTGCGCGTAGCGTATGCCCTCGGCATAGGAATTTTTGCTGTTTATCAGCGCGGCGACGAGCTCGCTGGCGTTCACCTTGCTGCCCGTCATGGCGTCGAAGTAACCGCCGTAGGAGAGCACCTCCTTCATGAGCTCGTCGACGTTGTTTATTATGCCGATGGTGCTGATGGCGTATTTGCCTATCCTCGACACCATGAGAAGGGGCTGAGGATCGGTATCGCTTATGCAGCCGATGGCGGCGTCGCCGCGCATCTCGGAGAGGACGCGCTCGAACTTGGTCCTGAAGGGCGCGTTTTCAATGTTGTGTATCTCGCGCTGAAGGCCTATCTGCGGGTCGTAAGCAGCCATGCCGCCGCGCTTGGTGCCGAGGTGTGAGTGATAGTCGGTGCCGATGAACGTGTCGAACACGGCGCCGCCCCTTTTGACAGAACCGAAAAAACCGCCCATCTGCGATCATTCCCCCGTAAGGCGCTTGAAAACTTCTTTGTATGCGTCTTCCACGCCGCCGAGGTCGCGACGGAATCTGTCTTTGTCCAGGCTGACGTGCTTTTCGGTATCCCAGGTGCCCGCCTCCCAGAAGCGGCAGGTATCGGGGGATATTTCGTCGGCGAGGATTATTTCGCCGTGGAACCTGCCGAATTCGAGCTTGAAGTCGATGAGGTCGATATCGAGTTCCCTGAAGAAGGCGATGAGCAGGTCGTTCACCTTAAAGGCAAGTTCCTTTATCCTCGCTATCTCCTTTTCGGTGGCAAGTTCGAGGGCGAGAGCGTGATAATCGTTGATGAGAGGGTCGTCGAGCTCGTCGCACTTATAGGAGAACTCTATGGTGGGGATGGAGAGCTTGGTGCCCTCTTTAACGCCGTAGCGCTTGGAGAAGCTGCCGGCGGCAACGTTGCGGATTATGACCTCGAGGGGGACTATCTGCACTTTTTTTACAACGGTCTCCCTGTCGGACAGCTGCTCGACGAAATGGGTGGGCACGCCCTTCTTTTCGAGCATGGCCATGAGCATGTTGCTCATCTTATTGTTTATGACGCCTTTGCCTACGATCGTGCCCCTCTTCTGGCCGTTGAACGCCGTGGCGTCGTCTTTATACGACACTATGACATAATCGGGATCTTCGGTGGCGAAAACTTTTTTTGCCTTGCCTTCGTAAAGCTGTTCCTTCTTTTCCATATATAAATTTTCTCCTTAAAAAATTTTATCGTACGCAGGCGGCCGTAAGCGGCCGCAACTTAAATACCCGCAGAACACTGCGGCTTTGCGGGCATGGGCGCCTTGCGGCATTATATTTCTTTGAGTTCAAGCTGAAGGGCCGCGTCGTCGGCGGCTATCTTGTCCTTCATGGAGCTTTTGTACGCCGAAAGTTTTTCGGCTATTTCGGGATACTTTATGCCGAGCATCTGCAGGGCAAGCAGCCCCGCGTTTTCGCCCGCGTTCACGCCGACCGTGGCGACGGGGATGCCGGAGGGCATCTGCACTATAGAAAGGAGGCTGTCGAGCCCGCCCATCATGTCGGTCTTGACGGGCAAACCTATAACGGGGAGCGTGGTATACGCCGCCACCACCCCGCCGAGATGCGCGGCCTTGCCCGCGGCACATATTATCGCCTCGAAGCCGTTCTCTTTTGCCGAGCCCGCAAATTCATGCGCCTCGTCGGGAGTGCGGTGCGCGGAGATAACGCGCACTTCCGCCTCTACGCCGAAATCTTTTAACACCTTTACCGCGGGCTTTACCACGGCGAGATCGGATTTCGAGCCCATAAGCACTGCAACTTTTGCCATAAAACTAACCTCCTCGGTTAAAAGCTTATTTTTTAAACATACTTTCGGTATGGTGCTGTTGTATATACTTCTGGCGACATATATAGCCGCCGTAAACCTATATGCCGTGTTGCTGATGCGCGCACGGCGCGACGAGGACGAAGACGGGGACGGGCCGCGCCGCGGCGAAGGCAAGATAATACTCACCGCGCTGCTCGGCGGAGCTATAGCCGTTTACGCCAGCATGTTCGCCATGCGCTACGGACTTAAAAACATTACGCTGATGATACTGATGCCGGTGATCGCCGTGCTCAACGTCTTTCTGTTCTATATCGCGTTCCGCTCGGGCCTGACGTTTTTTGCCGTGAGATAGCGCGGCAAACGCATGGACGGCGCGGCCGCGCGGCGGCCCGAACGCCGTTCGGGACAAATAAATTATAACACAACGCAGGCGCAAAGAAAAACGTTTGAGTGAGGTTTTTTACAAATTTTTTAAACCGAAAAGGCTTGCCCCGCCGCACGGCGGGGCAAGCCCGGAACAGATGCAAAAGGCGCCGCTCAGCGGCCGGCGCGAAGAAGTTCCTCCTTGAGTTTACGGCCGAACTCCGCGCGCGCGAAGATATCGGCGGAAGGGCGCCCGTCGGCGACAAAGTCGGCGCACACCCTGCCGTTGCGGAGGATGACGGCCCTGTCGGCAAGCATGGCGGCCTCGTCGGCGTCGTGAGTGACGAAAACCGCGGTACGCTGCTCCCTCTCCCACAGATCGAGAAAAAGCGACGCCGTTTTGAGTTTGAGGGCGAGATCGAGCGAAGAAAAAGGTTCGTCCATGAGGATGAGTTCCGAGGGATATAAAAAGGCGCGGGCTATGGCTACGCGCTGCGCCTGGCCGCCCGAGAGAGAGACCGGATAACTCCCCTCCCTCCCCGAGAGCCCCACAGCGGAGAGCATGGCCGCTATCTTCCGTTCGTCGCCGCACACGAGCCTGAGGTTGCCGAGCACGGTGAGCGAAGGCACCAGCGCGGGCTGCTGAAAAATATACGACGCTGCGCGAGGCGCTGTTATGCTGCCTTCGTAGCCGGTGAGCCCGGCGAGCATGTTCAGAAGCGTGGTCTTGCCCGAGCCGCTTTCGCCGAGGATACAGGTTATTTCGCCGTCGTTGAGCGTAAAATTGAAGTTTTCGTACACGGTGACGTCGCCGTACCGTTTTGTGACGTTTTTGAACTCTATCACTTCGCGCGCCTCCTTACGGCCCCGCGCGGCCTGCGGCGGAACTTTGCGCCGTAACGGTATCTTCCGCACACGGCAAGCATGCGGCAGCGCGGCACGCCCGCCGCTCGAACGCGCGTCCGCCCCTCACCCCTGCCCGTCCACGCATCGGTCAGCCGCACGAGCTTCGAAAGCGCCCACTCGGAGACGCCGCCGGCGGCAAGCGCGCATATGGTGAGCGCGAACATCTGCGCCGTATCGAGGAACACGTTGGACTGATATATGAGCCCTCCGAGCGAATCGAAGGTGCTGCACAGCACCTCGGCGGAAACGATGACCTTGAGCGTGAGCGAAAAATCGGGCCCCGCCTGCGAGAGCACGGGCGGCAGCACCTGGGGGACGTATACCCTGAAGAGCCGCTTCCCGAACGGGACGCGGTACACCGCGAGCATCCGGACGAGGGCGCGGTCTATGCCGTCGAACGCCGCAAGGAACTGATTGAAGGCGAGCGGGAACACCATGAGCACCGCCACGACGAGCGGGGCGACCTTGGGCGACGACCAGATGAGCAGCATGAGCGTTATGGCCATGGTGGGCACGGTGCGGAATACCGCCACGAAGGGCGCGAAAAACCTGCGCACGGCGGGAAAGAAGATGCAGAGCGAGGCGAGCGCCGCCGCCGAAACGAGCGAGATCAGCCACGCGCACAGCGAACGCAGGAAGGTCATCCCGAACGCCGACCAAAATGCCGGCGAGCCCGCCAGCGCAAACAATTCCCCTACCGTGGCGGAGACGGACGGCACCACGTATTCGTCGCCGACGGCAAACCGTGCCGCCAGCCATATCAGCCACATGGCGGCGAACGCCGAGGCCGAAATTATTAAATTCAACAACTTTTGCTTGCCGCTTTTCACTTGCACCCCGCAAAATACCGTTCAACGGCGCCTTACGCGCCGTCATTCATAAAAAAATCCGTCCGCGACCGAAAGCTCCGCGCCCGTGACTTCGCAGAACGCGCCGATGAAATCGCGTATCTCCTCTTCGCACTCCGAAGCGGGCGCGAACTCTATCGCGCAGCGCGAGATGACCGTCGGGTTGAGATTGTTTGCGTTCAGCGAGCTCGTCGCGCCGCCGTAGTTGGCGTTTATGGCGGCTACTATGTCAGACATAACAGCCCCGTCGGAGGCTATCCATTCGGCGTTGGCCTCCACCGCGGACACAAACTCGGATACGAACTCGGGCATGTTTTCGGCCACCTCGCTCTTGACGAGCATGACCGCCTGAGGGAAGCCGTTTTCGCCGTAGAGCCGCTGGATGTCGCCCACTATCTTCAGGGCGGGGGCGGCGGTCGTCTTTGCGGTGACCATGGGCTCGGCGCCTATCATGTAGTCGAACTGCGCGGCGGGCGTTATGCCCGTTGCGGGATCGGCTATATTTATGAGATTCACCGCGTCCTCGACGGCGGCGTCCGCGCTCTCCACCACTTCGTAGGGAACGCCGTTTGCTTCGAGTATCATTTTGAACACGCTCCCCACGAAGCTCGAAAGCTGTATGCAGCCCACCGTTTTGCCCGCAAGCGAGGAAAGCGTTTGGGCGGTTATCTGCGTTTCGGGGTATTTAGCCGAAAGCATGTATAAATTTCCGTGAGTGACAGTACCGAGCAGTTTGTACTTTTCGCCGCTGCCGGCAAGCTGCACGGCGGCATTGACGGGCAGGATGCAGATATCGGCCTGCTCCCCCGAGACCTGCGCGCCTATAGCGTTGGCGTTCACCACCGAATAATCCACCTCTCCGCCGAACTGCATGTCGTCCACCATCAGCTTGGCGAGAGCGAGCGCGGGCGCTCCGTCGGGCATGGCGACCGTGCATGAAACGTCGCCGCCTTCGTCGCCGCAGGCGGCAAGCGCCGACCCGCACGCGAGAGCGGCCGCGCATGCAAACACGGCAAAAACTCTTTTCAAACCTTTCATTTATGTTCTCCTTTTAAATAAATCGCTATCGGTTTTATTGAGATTGCATAATACTATGCAAAACATAACACGGCAGTTCACGCCCTGCTCAGCAGCGTTTTGGCGGAAACGCCCGCAAGCTGGCCAATCTTCCCCGTGAGCGAGTTGACGGCCTCGGCGGGCGCGTCGGCAATGACGCACATCACCGAAATGCCCTTTGCCCTGTACGGCACGCCCATCCTGCCTATTATATAGTCGCCGTACTCCGAAAGGAGGGCGTTTATCGCCGCAGACGACGACCTGTCCTCCACTATTATGCTTATTACCGCGACCCTGTTTTCACTCATAAAAAAACTCCCTGCCGAGCGGGCGGGGAGATACGGCACAAAGACACGGAGCACGCAAGCGCCCCGCAAAGATCGTGCTTATTCACCCCTTTACGGTCAGGATGCCCTCCTTCCCGCTCAGGCAATGTATATTCTATCACAGGCAAACAAAAAAGGCAAGCGGTTGCATAACCTTTGCGCGCCTTCACATACTTATGGCATGAAGAAATGCTTACTTGTATTGCTTGCGGCCATGACCGCGGCATGTTCGGCGGGAGCGGCATGCTCCAAGGGACAGACGGGCGGCGGCAACGGCATGCTCGGCAGATACGGGCAGGAATACCGGGAGCGAGGCGAAGAGAACGCCCCCGCATCGCCCGAAGGACGGCGGGGGATGCACGGCGCATGCCCGCGCGACGAGCACGGCGGTCGCGGCGGGTTCGGCTTTTTTCCTCCGCACGGACACGGGCGCAGGCCGATGCCCGTCCCTCCGCCGAAGGACGAAGAAGACAACGAAGGAGTCCCCGCACCCGGCTTTCGGCGAAGGCACGCCTGAACCCGCAAAAAGCGGGCCCGCAGTATCCTGTCAAACAGATCTTGCGGGCCCGTTTAAAATAATAAGCGGCTTTTAAGCGCACCAATATACTATCTGATGCGCACGGGTTCAATCGTCGTCCCCGCCGATACTCTCCGTAACGGCAATTATTTCGCGACGGAAAAGATTGCGGTCGCGCTCTCCGCGGCCGATCTCGCTGAAGATCTTTCCGTCCCTTAAAAATATCACGCGCTCGGCATAGGCGGCCACGGCGGCGTCGTGCGTGACCATGAGTATGCTCGCACCGAGCTTTTCGTTCATCAGGCAGAATTGCTCCATGAGCACGCGGGAACTGCGGGAATCGAGCGCGCCCGTCGGTTCGTCGGCGAGAACGAGCGACGGCGACGTCGCCACCGCCCTCGCGCACGCCACGCGCTGGCGTTGACCGCCCGAAAGCTCGGCGGGAAATTTTTTGAGCT
>CALVQA010000027.1 GCA_944354725.1 uncultured Clostridia bacterium | reverse complement strand
TATTGCCCTTGCTAGGGAATCGATTATATAATCGGGTATCCCCGTATCATTTTTCCTTCTTCTTGACATAAATTTTATTCGATAATTTATCCTCCTTTTTAGCGATTATTCAGTTGTAATTATTTGCTCCAGCTGCTGTCCTTGCTTTTGTTGTTGGCGGGATGGGAAGGAGATTTTGTCGCTCTCGACTTCTTCAACAGCTCGTCAAATTCGTCGGGATAAGCGGCAATCATGTCGCTCACCATTCTGAATGCCGAGTCCTTGCCCCTTCCCCGTCTTTCTGTACGTTGCAGTTGCTCGAATAAATCTGCGGCGTCCTTGCTCTTAATGTCAAGGCTCTTTTGCAGAGCGGCATTCTGCGCGCGCAGAGCAGGGGCTGCCTCGTAAACATCAAGCACGTGGGCTTCAACACCCAGGAAGCCGACCGTTCGGGCGTATGCGAACTTATGCCCGAGCAGGCTGCGCGCGAACTCGAACTCAAGAACCTGCAGCAGGCGTTCACGGGCTTCGGCCGCTCCTCCAAGATGGAAGGCGTGAAAGCGGGCGAAACGGCCAACCGCTACGCGGCAGAGGGCGCACGCGGCACCATGACGGCGTACAACCGCATAGGTATGGTGGCTTCCAGCGCAAACTACGGCGTGCAGTATGAAATACTCCGCAACGAATGGGGCTTCAGCGGCTACTCCGTTACCGACTTCACCGGCCTCAATCCCGTAGCGGCTCCCAAGGAATCCATACTTGCGGGCACCACGGCGTTCTGCGGCTTCGGCGCAAACGACCCCTACATCAACATCAACAATCTCGAGGCCATAGCCGCCGATGCCGACCTTGCCAAGGCAATTCAGGACGGCATGCACTGCGTGCTCTATGCGATCTCTAACAGCTACGGCATGGATCTTATGAACAACATCTATACCGTATCCCTCAACACCTGGTGGAGAAGCCTGTATACGGCGCTCATCACGGTAAGCGCTATACTTACCGCCGGCGCGGCCGTTGCATACGTGATATTCACCATAAAGGAAAAATCCAAGGAGGAAGAATAAGCCATGTTGAATTGGATCAAAAAGCAGGGCATAGCCGCATGGATGATTCTCGGCGCGGCGATATTCGCTCTCGTAGCCGTGATCATATACGGCGTTAACTCAACGACAGGCGTAATGGAGTCGATAGAACTCGATTCTTCGCCCATAGTGTTCAGCGTGATAGCCATCGTGCTGCTTGCGGGCATTATCGCAGCCAACGGCAAAGTTCCTCAGTGGGTGATCTCCGCCGTAATGGTAGTGGTAGTCGTCTTCCTTGCGGTGAGCATGTGCAGGCTCATCGAAAACAGGACGGACGTTGCGGGCAACCAGTGGTTCATACCCGGCCTCGACATTCCCGAACAGGGCGCATGCCTCAGCCAGGCCATCGCGGGCGTGGTGTTCTACGTCCTCTCGATAGCCGCCACGATAGCCGCGGCTTTCGCCGGAAAGTTCGCCAGGCAGGACGCATAAAGCACAAATGAATATTCCCGGACGTCGGGCATAAATTTACGCAAATGGCGCGGGGCAGCAATGCCCTGCGCTATTGCGGAATTTGGGGACGGTCGGGAAGAAAATGCGGCAGTCTGCGTCGTTGCCGTTGACTTTTGCGCTTTTATGATGTATAATCGAAAAGAGTATAAACTTGGCGCGCGTGCGGCGCGCCGCAAGGGGAAAGAATAATGAGCAAGATCGGTTTTAACGAAAACTGGCGCTACGGCCACCTGAACGAACAATGGAGGAGAGAGGTAACGCTCCCTCACGACGCGATGCTGTGCGAAAAGCGCACCGCCGACAGCCCAGGCGCAAAAAATACCGGCTGGTATGAGGGCCACGACTATGTGTACGAGAAGAATTTCCCCGTCCCCGCGGAATGGAAGGGCGGAGAGGTGTTTATCGAATTCGAGGGCGTCTATCGCGACGCCAAGGTGTATATAAACGGTGAATTTGCCGGCGGGTGCGCCTACGGCTATACGGGCTTTTTTGTGGATGCCGGCAAGCACCTGAATTACGGTGAGGAAAACGCCATAAGGGTGGAGGCGTTCAACGCCGACCAGCCCAACAGCCGCTGGTATTCGGGCGCGGGCATATACCGCCCCGTCTGGCTGCACGTGTTGCCCGAAGAGCACATAGAGCTCTCCGGCGGCATAAGGATAAAGACGCTCGATTATAAAACGCCCCGCTTTGCCGTTGACGTAAAGACCAACGCGGGCGGCAGCTTAAAGATAGAAATTTTGCAAAACGGCAGGACGGCGGCCTTTAAAGAGCTCGCCACCGACGGCTTCGCCTCTGTGGAATTCGCTTTGCCCGGGGCAAAGCTCTGGAGCCCCGAGAGACCCGTGCTCTGCACCTGCCGCGTCACTTTCGGAAAAGACGTCCGCGAAGAGAAGTTCGGCATACGCCTTTTGGAATGCGACGCAAAGGGCGGCATGCGCATAAACGGCAAGA
This sequence comes from uncultured Clostridia bacterium, assembly GCA_944354725.1. Classification (GTDB taxonomy): domain Bacteria; phylum Bacillota; class Clostridia; order Christensenellales; family Borkfalkiaceae; genus Coproplasma. Next base: position 22,325 of record CALVQA010000027.1, on the reverse strand, counting down.
GGGTAATATTGCGCGGCGCATGCATACATCACGATAACGGCATACTCGGCGCGGTGAACCACCCCTTCGCCGACGCGCGCAAGGTGGAGCTGCTCAAAAAATACGGCTATAACGCCATCCGTTCGGCGCACAACCCCACTTCCAAGGCCACGCTGGAGGCGTGCGACAGGCTGGGCATGCTCGTCATGGACGAATACTGCGACATGTGGTATATCCACAAGAACAAATACGACTATGCCGACAGGCTCATGGACGAATGGCGCGGCGACCTCACCGCCCTCGTAAACAAGGACTACAACCACCCCAGTGTGGTGCTCTATTGCCTCGGCAACGAAGTGGCCGAAACGGGGCAGAAGAAGGGCATAGCCTTCGCCGCGGAAATGGCAAACTTTTTGCATTCCATGGACGACCGCCCCGTTACCTGCGGCGTCAACATATTCTTCAACCTGCTCTATTCCCTCGGCTTCGGGATATACAGCGACAAAAAGGCCGACAGCGCCGCCAAGGCTCCCAAAAAGAAAAAGTCTGTCGGCAGCGAATTTTTCAACGACCTTGCGGGTCTTTTGGGCGCGTCCACGATGAAGACGGGCGCCACCATGCCCGGCTGCAACGCCAAAACCAAAGACACGTTCGCCGCGCTCGACGTCGCGGGCTACAATTACGGGATAAAGCGCTACAAGGGCGACATGAAAAAGTATCCCGCCCGCGTGATAGTGGGCAGCGAAACGTTCTGCTCCGACGCGCGCGAGTTCTGGCTGACGGCAAACGAACACCCCGCGCTCATAGGCGACTTTGTCTGGGCGGGCATGGACTACCTCGGCGAAGTGGCCGTCGGTTCGTGGGAGCATTCCGACTACGCGCCCGATTTTTCGGGAGGCGTCGGCTGGGTGACTGCGGGCAGCGGCAGGCTCGACCTCAACGGCCGCCCGCTTTCGGAAGCGCTCTACACGCGCGTCGCGTTCGATCTCGACCCCATACACGTCGCCGTCGTCCGGCCCGACAGGGCGTTTGCCAAGCATTCCCCTTCGGCGTGGAAGCTCTCGCAGGCGTGGGACAGCTGGTCGTGGGACGGCTGCGACGGGAAAAAGACGGTGATAGAAGTATACACCGCCTGTCCGAAAGCGGCGATATATATAAACGGCAAAAAGGCAGGCGAAAAGAAGGTGGGCAAAAACGCCCGCGCATATTTCAAGGCAAAATATTTCCCCGGCGAGCTTGTGGCCGTCGGCATGGATAAAAAGGGCAGGGAGGTGTGCCGCGCGTCGCTCAAGAGCGGCGGGGAGGATACCCGCCTTGCCGCCGTTCCCGAGTTGAAGTGCATTTCGGGGGACGGGCTGGCATATATCCGCCAGCGCTATACCGACGGCGCTGGCGTATGGAAGCCCCTCGCACGCGGTCGGATATCCGTGGATGTGGAAGGCGGTGAGCTCCTCGCTCTCGGCAGCGCCTGCCCCTACAACGAAAACGGCTATCTCGGCAGCGAGACCGATACCTATTACGGCGAGGCGCTTGCCATCGTGCGGCCCGCCGAGGGTTCGCGCAAGGTAGCGCTGAAGGCTGAAAGCGCATACGGCAGCGCATGCGCGGAAGTCGAAGTGGAGGGCTGAACGCAATGAACGATATAAGCGCCGCGGTGGATAAACTTGTAAGCTACGCGCGTAAAAATTTGTGCCTTGCGGAGGAAAACGTGCTCTGGGCGCGGAATGCCGTTCTCGACATACTCGGTTCTCCCGATTATGCGTTCACGGGCGAAGAGAGCTGCGCGCTCTCTCCCGAAGAGCCGCTCGGCGAGCTCTTCTCCGCCTGCGAAAAGGCCGGCATATTCGCGCCCGAGGAGCGGGAGGAGTACGGCGACAGGGTTATGGGCGCGCTCAGCCTCCCGCCCGACGCCGTGTGTGCCCGTTTTGCGGATACGGCCGCTCTCGACGCGAAGGCTGCTACCGAATGGTTCTATACATACTGCGTTAAAAACGACTATGTAAAAAAGAGCAGGCTCGATAAAAACCCCCGCTTCGAAGAGGACGGGCTCATCGTAACGATAAACAAGGCCAAGCCCGAATTCCGCGACCCCAAAAAAGCGGCGAGCGGCAATTCGGTAAAGGGCGGCTATCCGCTGTGCGCCATCTGCCGCGAAAACGAGGGCTGCCCCGTGCGCAACAAACGCACGTTGCGCACCGTCGACCTCACGTTGGACGGCGAAAAATGGTTCTGGCAATATTCGCCGTACGGCTATTTCTATCAGCACGGCATAGCGGTGAACTGCCTGCATACGCCCATGCACGTGGACAGGAGCACCTTTTTGAAACTTGCCGACTTCGTGGATATGTTCCCGCACTATTTTATCGGCTGCAACGCTCCTCTGCCCCGCATAGGCGGCAGCGTGCTCGCGCACGACCACTTCCAGGGCGGCGGGGAGATGCTGCCCATGCACCGCGCGTCGGCTTACGCCGCGTTGTCCCGCCCCTCGTTCAAAGGGGTGGCGGAAGTCCTCGACTGGCCCGGCACCGTGATAAGGGTGGTCAGCGCCGACCGCGAGGAGCTTGCGGACGTGTGCGAAGAGATACGCGAAAAATGGGTGGGGTTTGAAGACCTTTCGCTCGGCATCGTCCCGTCGGATGAGGACGGCGTGCACAACGCCGTCAGCCCCACCGTGGTAAAAACGGCGCGCGGTTACGAGATGAGCGTGATACTGCGCAGCAACATAACCAGCGAGCGGTTCCCCGACGGCGTGTTCCATGCACACCCCGAATTCCATTCCGTAAAGAAGGAGTCGATAGGCCTGATAGAAGCGCAGGGGCTCTTTATTCTCCCCGGCAGATTGGAGGGCCAGCTCAAAGAGGTCGCAGATCTTATAGAGAAAGGCGAACCGCTGCCCGAAGAGCACGCGCAGTTCTCGCTCGTATACAAAGAGGCTTCCGCGCTGTATTCCGAGCGTCCCGCCGAGGGCGCCGACGCCGCGATAAGAAGGGAGCTCGGCAGCATTTGCCGCAGGATACTGCAAAACACCGCGGTATTCAAGGATAAGCGGCTCACCGTAAAATTTTTGGAGGAGCTCGGCTTTGCACTCATATGACTGATTTAAAAAAATACGCCTACAAGGTGTCGGCCGCGGGCCGCGTGAACATAATCGGCGAGCACATAGACTATTGCGGCGGCAAGGTCATGCCCGCCGCGCTCTCGCTCAAAAACACCGTGTACGTCCGCCCCAACGGCACCGATAAAATAAACCTCAGCTGGACCACCCTCCCCGGCAGCGTCAGCTTCGATATCGCGTCCCTCGGCTCGTATAGGGATATGCCGTACGGCAAATATCAGGCGGGCAGCGCGTTCTTGTGGCAGAGAGCGGGGCATAAAATAGTCGGCTGCGACATGTTGCAGGACTGCACCGTGCCGTTCGGGAGCGGGCTGTCGTCCTCTGCGGCGATAGAGGTGTCTACAATAGCCGCCCTTGCGACGGTCGCGGGAGAGCCCTTCGACCGAGCCGAGGTCGCCCTCACGGCGCAGGCCGCCGAAAGGGAGTACGCCGGCGTGAATTGCGGCATAATGGATCAATACGCTTCGGCGTGCGGCAAAAAGGGCATGGCCATGCTTCTGGACTGCAAAACGCTGGAATGCGAGTATATCCCCTTCGAGCTGGGCGGCTGGTCGCTCGTCATAACCGACTGCAAAAAGCCGCACAACCTCGTGGAGAGCAAGTATAACGAGCGGCGTGCCGAAACGGAAGAGGCGTTTGCCGTTTTAAAGGAGCATGTGCCGTCGGCCGCCTGCCTTGCCGATATAACTCCGGGGCAGTTCGCGCGGTTTTCCCGTCTGCTGCCCGCGGTGATAAAAAAGCGCGCCGCGCACGTCATAAACGAATGCGAGCGGGTAAAACTTGCCGAGGCGGCGCTCCGCGCGGGCAATATCGAAGCGCTCGGCAAACTGCTCAACGCCTCTCACGACTCCCTCAGGGATCTGTATGAGACCACCGGGTCCGAGCCCGACGTTTTGGCGGATGCGGCACGCAGCCATCCCGCCTGTGCGGGTTCCCGCCTAACAGGCGGCGGCTTCGGCGGGTGCACTATCTCGCTCGTGCGGTCGGAATGCGAGGAGCAGTTCAAAAACTATCTTCTCAAAGCCTATCGCGAAAAGGTCGGTTACGACGCCGTGTGCTACAGCGCGGACATCTCCGACGGCATAATCGTCGAAAAAATAAATTAAAGAGCGTCGCGCCCTTATACGGGCGCGATTTGCGTACGGAGGGCGGCATGAAGCTGCTTGTAACGGGCGGAGCGGGCTTTATAGGCGGAAATTTTATAAATTATACGCTGAAAACTCATCCGCTTGACGAGATAGTCTGCCTGGATAAGCTCACCTATGCCGGCAATCTTTCAACTCTCGCGCGGGCGTTCGCGGCAAAAAATTTTCGCTTCGTAAAGGGCGATATCGCCGACGCCGCGGCCGTCGGCGCCCTCTTTTCGAGCGAGAGGTTCGATGCGGTCGTCAATTTTGCCGCCGAGAGCCACGTGGACCGCAGCATCGGCGGCGCGGGGGTGTTCATAGCCTCCAACGTGGACGGCGTGCGCGTGCTGCTCGACGCGTGCAACAGGCACGGCGTCGGGCGCTTTCATCAGGTCTCCACCGACGAGGTGTACGGCGACCTGCCCGTATCCTGCGTCGGCCCGGGTTTCGGCGAAGAGTCGCCCCTGCGCCCCTCGAATCCGTATTCGGCGAGCAAGGCGGCGGCGGACCTGCTCGTCATGGCGTACCGCCGCACATACGGCACCCCCGTTACGGTCTCGCGCAGTTCCAACAATTACGGCCCCTTTCAGCATCCCGAAAAGTTCATCCCCCTCGTCATAACGCGCGCCCTTGCCGGGGAGCGGATACCGCTGTACGGCGACGGGCAGAACGTGCGCGACTGGCTGTATGTGGAGGACAATTGCCGTGCCGTGGACCTCATCGTCAGAGAGGGCAGGGAGGGGTGCATATACAATATAGGCGGCGGTTACGGGATATCCAATATCGCGCTTGCAAGGCGGATAGTCGGCATGCTCGGCAGGGACGAAAGCCTTATAGAGCCCGTCCCCGACAGGCCGGGCCATGACAGGCGTTACTCCCTCGATTGTTCGTTCATATCTTCCGGGCTCGGCTGGAAGCCGCTCGTTCCGTTCGGCGAGGGGCTGGAGCGCACCGTGCGATGGTATAGAGAGAACGGCGAATGGCTCAAAGGTTTTAAAAATTGACATAAAAAAACGGAGAGGCGCCGCAAGATCTGCGGCACCTCTCCGTTTGCCGTTCAGCTGCCTATGTCGTCGGTATTGAAGCTGCCGCCGCCGTACATTTTTTTATACAGCTCTATGTCCTCGTTCGATACGGGTATGTGTTGCACGTATCCGGTGTATTCGTTTGCGCTCACGATGTCGCCGCGCACGGCGTCTCCGCCGCTGCGTCGGCTCTTTTCATTGTTTCTTTTCATGCTATTATTTTGCGCCGCCGTGCTCCGTTTATGCGCCGCGGCGCCCCGTTTTGTTCACTTTTCGCGGCCGTTGCGCATATCTTAAAAGTATCGTATGAAATTTTTGCGTATCGCGCCGCGCGGCGGCTTTTATTCGCTTGGGCAGCTCAAAAAAGCGGGCGCCGAGGCCGGCGGCGGCTGCATATTCGTGGAGCGCACGGTAAAGGTGGGGCGGGGCGCCGTCATCATCGGGCCGTGCTTCGTCTCGGGCGGCAGCGAGCTGTGCCCCGGCTGCAGGGTGCTCCCATTTTCGCATATAGAGGACAGCGTCGTAGGCCGCGGCGCGACGGTGCGGGCGAGCACTTTGCTCGGCTGCACCGTCGGCGAAGATTGTTCGGTCGGCCCCTATGCCTGCCTGCGCGGCGGCGCAAAGGTGGGTGCGGGCTGCCGCATAGGCGATTTCGTGGAGATAAAAAATTCCGTGCTCGGCAGCGGCTGCAGGGCAGCCCATCACGCCTATATAGGCGACGCCGAAATAGGCGAGCGTGTGAATATAGGCTGCGGCGCTGTGTTTGCAAACTACGACGGCAAGATAAAGTCTCGTTCCGTCGTGGAGGACGGCTGTTTTATCGGCTGCAATTGCAACATAGTGGCCCCGGCGCGTATCGGCCGAGGCGCATATATAGCCGCTGGCACCACCGTTTTTGGAGAGGTGGAGGCGGGCGGGCTGTGCATAGGGCGTGCGCGCCATTCGGTAGTGCCGGGCGGCGCGGAGGGGAGGTATAAATACGGGTAAATTTTTCGGTACCGACGGGTTCCGCGGGGTCGCGGGCAGGCAGCTCACGGCGGAGCTCGCTTATAAGACGGGCAGGTTCCTCGGCACGCGCTTCGGGGCGGGGCGGCGCCGCGTTGTGATAGGCAAGGATACGCGCCGCTCGTCGTATATGCTCGAATATTCCCTCGTCTCAGGCCTTACCGCGGCGGGGGCCGACGCGTACATAATGCACGTCACCACTACGGCGTCGGTGTCGTACATCACCCGCACCGACGGTTTCGACTGCGGCATAATGATCTCCGCCAGCCACAATCCCTTTTACGATAACGGCATAAAGCTGATGGGGCCGGGCGGGGAAAAGCTGGACGACGACGTGATCGCCGAGCTCGAGCGCTATCTCGGCGGGGAAAGGGTGCCGCGGTGCGAGCGCGAAGTGTGCGGCGCCGACATGGGCAGAACGATAGACTATGTTTGCGGCCGCAACAGATACATAGGACATCTGATCTCCCTCTCCGCGTGCTCGTTCAAGGGGATGAGGGTGGGGCTCGACTGCGCCAACGGCAGCGCGTGGCAGATAGCAAAGTCGGTGTTCGACGCGCTCGTCGCGGTGACATACGTCATAGGCGCCTCTCCCGACGGCCTCAACATAAACGAGAGCGGCTCCACGGGCATCTCGGCGCTGTGCGAGCTCGTCGGGCGCGAGGGGCTGGACGCGGGATTTGCCTTCGACGGCGATGCCGACAGATGTATCGCGGTAGACGAGCGGGGCAACGCGGTGGACGGCGACGGCGAATTGTATATACTTGCGGGCCGCCTTGCCGAGCTGGGCGAACTCGGCCGCGCGGGCGTGGTGTGCACGGTGATGAGCAATTCGGCGCTCATATCGTCGCTCGCGGCGCGCGGCATAGCGTGCAGCGTTTCGGGGGTGGGCGACAGGCAGGTGAGTAAAAAGATGTGCCGTACCGGGGCGCGGTTGGGCGGCGAAAAATCGGGGCATATAATAATTTCGAAATACGGCGTCTCGGGCGACGGGCTCGTTACCGCGGTAAAGCTGCTCGAGGCGGCGGCAGACCGCGGCGCAAGCCTTTCGCAACTGCTGCGCGGCTACGAGCCTCTGCCACAGCACGAGCGTTCGGTGCCCGTACAAGACAAGGAAGAGGCGTTTGGCAAGGGCCTGCTCGCGGAGTGCGAGCGGCTCAAAAGGGCCGAGGGCTGCACAAGGGTGGTGGCGCGTCCGTCGGGTACGGAGCCTGTGATAAGGCTCATGGCAGAAGGCAATTCCGACGAGGCCTGCCTGCGCTGCCTCGACGGCGCCGAGCGCTATCTTAAGTGTCGATGAACCGTCTGCGGTAAAGGGGGCGTTATGTGCGGGATAATAGGTTGCACGGGGGTAAAGAATGCCTCGGCCGTGCTCTATAAGGGGCTGCTCGATCTCGAATACCGCGGCTACGATTCGGCGGGGATGGCGGTGCTCTGTGACGGCGGCATAGTCACCGTAAAAAAGAAGGGCAGGGTGTGCGCGCTGAGTGCCGCGGCCGAAGAGCTGCGCGGTACTTCCGGCATAGGCCATACCCGCTGGGCCACACACGGCATCCCCTCCGACGAAAACGCGCATCCGCACACGGCGGGCAAATTTTCGGTGGTGCACAACGGCATAATAGAAAACTATGCCGAATTGAAGGAGGAACTCGTTTCGCAGGGGTGCTCCTTTTCTTCGCACACCGACAGCGAAGTGGTCGTTCATCTTCTCAACCGCTGCTACTCGGGCGACTTCAAAGACGCCGTGCTGCATACCGTGCGCAGGCTGCGCGGCTCGTTTGCCCTGTGCATACTGTGCGCCGACAGCGACGGCTTTGCCGCGGTCAAATACCGCAATCCCATAATAGTGGGCAAGGGGGGAGGCGCGCTCTTTGCCGCCAGCGACATGCCCGCCCTTTCGGGCCTTGCGGAGAGCGTTGCCGTGCTCAAAGACGGGCAGATAGCCTTTGCCTCGCACGGGGAAATGGACTTGTGCGACTTTTCGGGGGAGGCGCAGGCGCTTACCTTTTCGCCCGTTCCCGCGGCGGTGCGCGCCGCAGGGCTGTGCGGCTTCCCTCACTATATGATAAAGGAGATAAACGAGATCCCCGCCGCCGTAAAAAATACGGTGCACGCCTTTTTAGAGGAGCGCTGCTTCGAGCGCGTAACGCGCGCGGCGAAAAAACGGGGCTTCGGCAATATTTTCTTGTGCGGATGCGGAACGGCATATCATGCCGCGCTCGCCGCGGCGTACTCGGCCGAGGAGCTGCTCGGCATTCCGGCCCGTGCCGAAACGGCGGGCGAATTCCGCGGCAGAAAGAGCGCCGTCGGGAGAAGTACGTTGTTCGTGGCGGTGAGCCAGAGCGGAGAAACGGCCGATACGGTAGAGGCCGCCCGCACGGCAAAACAGCGCGGCGCGTATGTTCTTGCCGTCACCAACGTGCCGTATTCCGCGCTTACATCCGTGGCCGATTGCGTCGTCCCCGTGCGCGCCGGCACGGAGGTCTGCGTCGCCGCCACCAAGAGTTACTGCGGCCAGGTCGCGGCATTGTCGCTCGTCGTTTCGGCGCTGAAGGGCCGTGCCGAGTGCCGACGCACGCTGTCGGAATTGCAGGAAGTGTGCTCTAAATGCGCCTCGGCGATATCCGGCTTTTCGGCAGAGGCGGCGGCAAGGGCCTGCGCTTCGTCGTCGGGCGTATACTTCATAGGCAGGGGCATCGATTATCCCGTCGCCCTTGAGGGCAGTTTAAAACTCAAAGAGGTGTCGTATGTCCCCGGCGAGGGCTATCCGTCGGGAGAACTTAAACACGGCACGCTTGCGCTCATCGACGGCGGCACCCTTGCCGTAGCCGTCATGACCGACATCCGCTCGGGCGAAAAAACGGCGTCCGCCGTGGAGCAGATATATTCTCGCGGGGGAAGGGTGGCCGTGATATGTTCGCCGGGGTGCGCGCCGCGCGGCATAGCCGAGAGGGCGGAGTTCTACGCCGAGCTCCCGGAGTGCGGGGGCATGCTCTCGCCCATAATTTCCGTTATACCGCTGCAGCTCATCGCATACCGCACCGCTGTGATGCTCGGCCGCGATCCCGATAAGCCGCGCAATCTCGCAAAGAGCGTCACGGTGGAATAGGGCGGCGCGGACCCTTTGCGTGCGGCCGCTGCGGCAGCCGCGCGCGGCGGTAAAAACTATGCGCCGCGCGTATTCCGTTTCGTATTTTTTATGCAATCCGTTGACATGTACGCCCCGGCTATTATATAATTATGTCAAGGGCGCGCGGGCAAAATATTCTCCCGCCCCTTCGGGAGGCAGATTTGAAAAATATCTTGGTAACGGGCGGGGCCGGCTATATCGGCAGTCATACCGCAGTGGAACTTTTAAACGGCGGATACGGCGTTATCGTAGCCGACAACCTGTGCAATTCCGACAGGGAGAGCCTCAACCGCGTTGAGCGCATAACGGGCAAAAAGGTAAAATTTTACGAGTGCGACGTGCGCGACCGCGCCGCAATGGAAAGGATATTTACAGAGAACGAGATAGAGTGGGTGATACACTTTGCCGGGCTCAAAGCCGTCGGCGAGAGCTGCGCAAAGCCCGTGGAGTATTACGACAACAATCTCTGCGGCACACTCGTTCTTTTGGAAGTGATGCGCAAACACGGCTGCAAAAAGCTGGTGTTCTCCTCCTCGGCGACCGTTTACGGCACGCCCGAGAGGTTGCCTCTGGACGAAAGTTGCCGCACGGGCGGCACGACCAATCCCTACGGCACGAGCAAATACTTCCAGGAGATAATGCTCAGGGACGTATACGCCGCCGATAAGCAGTGGACGGTGGTGCTCCTCCGCTATTTCAATCCCGTAGGCGCGCATTCCAGCGGCCTCATAGGCGAGGACCCGCGCGGGATACCAAACAACCTCACGCCGTATATAGCCAAGGTCGCCATAGGCGAACTTAAAGAGGTGGGAGTGTTCGGAAACGACTATCCCACGCCCGACGGGACCGGCGTGCGCGACTATATCCATGTGGTCGACCTTGCCAAGGGGCACGTTGCCGCCATAGAGAAGATAGAAAACAGCGGCGTATATGTTTATAACCTCGGCACGGGCGTAGGATACAGCGTGTTCGACGTCATACACGCGTACGAAAAGGCGTGCGGGCATGCCATTCCCTATTCGGTAAAGCCCCGCCGTCCCGGCGACATAGCCGCCTGCTACGCCGACGCATCCAAGGCCGAACGCGAGCTCGGCTGGAAAGCGCAGTACGGCATAGACGAGATGTGCGCGTCCTCCTGGAACTGGCAAAAAAATAACCCCAAGGGGTACGAAAAACAATAAACTGCCGTGCTTCGGGCGCGGCGGTCTGATAAGCTGCATCGAATGCGCTCCGCAACGGCATCGTCTGCGGGGCGCATTTTTTACATTTTTATTACAAAGGGAGCCTGCACGACTAAAATTTTACAATTTTTTTACAACTTTGTGAAAATTATATTACAGTTGTGTGTTACAATGGTATCAGCATCAAAGGAGAGAAAATATGGATTTTGATAACTTGGACACGCCGAGCAGTGTGATACTGCTCCTCGTGGGGCTGGGCGTCTTTTTGCTCGGCTTCAAATTTCTCGGCGACAGCATCGAAAAGCTCTCGGCAAGCAAGATGCGCGCGCTCTTCAACAAGGCCGCGGGCAACCGCTTTGCCGGCGTGGGCGTGGGCGCCCTCGCCACTGCAATAGTGCAGTCGTCGTCGGTCACCACGGTAATGGTGGTGGGCTTCGTGAACGCGGGCGTAATGACGCTCACTCAGGCCGCGGCGGTCATAATGGGTGCAAACATAGGCACCACAATAACCGGCTGGCTTGTATGGCTCAATCAGTTCAACGTCATGATGTACGCCATGCTGCTAACACTCGTCGGCCTCGTCATGACCATGGTCACCAAGAACAACAAGGTGAATACCGCGGGCAGCCTCATCGCCTCCCTCGGCCTTGTGTTCGTGGGCCTGGAAATAATGTCGGGTTCGATGGCTGGCGTTGCGAAAGAGCCCATCATCGAGGAGATCCTCACCGACGACAGGTTCAGCAATCCCATATTGCTCATGCTCATAGGCCTCGTCATCACCGGCATAGTGCAGTCGTCGAGCGCGGTGACTTCCGTGCTCATAGTAATGGCGCAGAACGGCCTTCTGATAGGCGGCGGCGGGAACGGCATACTTTTCGTTATAATGGGTACAAATATAGGTACCTGCGTTACGGCGGTGCTCTCCTCCATAGGAGCCAACACCAACGCAAAGCGGGCATGCCTGTATCACCTGATGTTCAATACGATAGGTACGCTGATATTCTTGCCCATAATCTGGGCATGGGGCGACTTCTATGACGGGGTGCTCATGCAGTGGTTCCACAACCATACCACATGCATAACCTTCTTCCATACCATGTTCAACGTCATCTGCACCTGCCTGTACCTGCCGTTCATAAAGTATCTCGTAAAACTTACCGAGATGATCATCCCCGACAGAAAAAAGAAGAGGGGCAACTACAAGCAGGACGAAGGCTTCATGGACAAGCGCCTGCTGCTCACGCCCTCGCTTGCGCTCGGACAGCTCGTAAAGCAGACTACATACACCGCGGGCATAGCAATGAAGTGCCTCAACGGCGCGGTCACGGGATTTGTAAACAGGGACGACGGCAAATTCGAAGCCATCGACCAGGATATAACAAAGGTAAACGAACTTTCGCAGCAGATAACCGACTATCTCATAGAGGTCTCCGCAAAAGATATCTCTCTGAACGAGGAAAAGCTGGTAAACGTGCTCCATCGCGACAATACCGACGTCGTTCGCGTGGCCGACATAGCCGACAACATAGTGGGCTATACACGCAAGGCCATAGACGAAACGCTCGTGTTCTCCGAAGTGGTTAAGCACGACGTGATGAACATAATGCGGCTCCTGAACGAACAGTTCGAGCTCGTTGTGGATATAGTAGAAAACAATAACCTTATAAAAGTAAAGCAGTCGGACGAGCTGGAGCAGGAGATAGATTCCTCCAAAAAGAGGCTTTTGGACGAGCATATCGCGCGCATGGCGCGCGGCGAATGCAACGCCGAAAACAACAGCCTGTTCGTGAGCCTTATCTCCAACCTCGAAAGGGTGGGCGACCATCTGAGCATGATGGCTCATTCCGTTGAGGATATAGCTTGATCCGGCCTGCATAAACGGAGGTCTTTCGGGATGAACGGAAAGGTGTATGCCCTCGAAGACGACGCAAGCATCAGCGGGCTCATAGGCGTCGCGTTGCAGATGAACGGCATCGCGTTCGAGGCCTTTTCAAACATCAAAGATTTCAACGCCGCGCTGGACGTATCCCGGCCCGACGTGGCGCTGCTGGATATAATGCTGCCCGACGGCAACGGCCTCGACGTGCTCAAAAGCGTAAAGCAGCGCTTTCCGAGCGTTTCGTGCATAATGCTTTCGGCGCTGTCGAAGGAAGAGGACAAGGTGAACGGCCTCAACCTCGGCGCCGACGACTATGTGGCAAAGCCCTTTTCCGTGCTCGAGCTCGCCGCCCGCGTCAATGCCGCCCTGCGCCGCAAAAAGCAGTGCGGCGAGATCGTCGTCGGTTCGCTCGCCCTCAATGCCGAAACGATGGAGGCATGGCTCAACGGGGCAAAACTGGACCTCAATAAAAAAGAGTTCGAGCTGCTGAAATACTTTATGCTCAATCCCGGCAAGGTGCTCTCCCGCGAGACCATATTGCTGGAGGTGTGGGGCTACGAGCAGGGCGAAACGCGCACGCTCGACAATCACATCTCCCGTCTGAGGAAGATGGGTATATCCAACCTCGAAACGGTTTTCGGCATAGGCTACAAACTTTCTGTAAACTGAACGTAGCGCGCGTCCGCGCGCTACCGCTGTAGCGCGGCGTCGTCCGCGCTATTTGCATTTGTACGATATGAAATTAAGGATACTGTGCGTCTCCGTACTTATAACGTTTTTGGGCATACTTGCCTACTCGTTCATCTCTACGGAGATGTTTTACCGGTCGATGCTCGAAGGCTCCAATCAGACGCTCGCCGTATACATGAACATGTTCGATAAAGATTCCGCCCTCGGCGAGGAGGAAGCGGAAAACTTTTCGCAAAAGCTGAACGGCGCGCGCGTCACCTTTATCGCCGCCGACGGCACCGTGCTCGCCGACAGCGAGGACGTGGAGATAGACGAAAATCACCTCGGCAGGGAGGAGGTCGCCCTTGCCGCGGAAAGCGGCGAGGGATATTCCGTGCGCCGCAGCGATACGCTTGGGGTAGACTATGTGTATTTCTGCCGTGCGTTTTCGGGCGTGGCGGGCGACTTTTTCGTGCGTATAGCCCTTCCCACTTCCAGCGAGTGGGCGCTGTTTGCCGACTTTTTGCCCACGGTGATAATCTACCTGATAATCGACCTGCTCGCGTGCGTCGTGTTTACGTACGCCGCGACGCACTTTGTGCTGCGGCCGGTGGAAAACCTTACGCGGCAGGCGGCGCTATACGACAATATAACCACAAAATACGGCGAACTGAGGCCCATAGCCGAAGTATTGAACGAGCGCAACAGGGACATAGAGAGAAAGATGAACGAGATCAAGGAAGAGAAGGAGCTCGTGGAAAGGGCCCAGAACTCAAAAAACGAATTCATATCCAACATCACGCACGAGATGAACACGCCGCTCACTTCCATAAAGGGCTATGCCGAATTGCTCGCCGCCGGCGTGATGAACAAGGAACAGCAGGACGCGGCATACAAAACGATATTGAAGCAGTCGGAGCGCCTGACGAACCTCATCGCCTGCATAATAAATTATAACGAGATAGACAATTCCGACGTCCCCTCCTGCGAGGTCGACCTTTCAAAGCTCGCAAAAGAGATGCTCGCCGTCGTGAGGCCGGAGGCCGAAAAGCGCAAAGTCACGCTCATCGACGACATAACCGACAACGTCATCGTACAGTCCACGCACGAGCGCATGAGCGAGATGGTGGGCAACCTCATCCGCAATGCCATACGCTACAACAAGCCGGGCGGCAGCGTAAAGATAACTCTCAATATAGACAGGTTCGAGGTCGCCGATACGGGCATAGGCATCTCGGAAGAAAATCTCAAAAAGGTTTTCAGCCGCTTCTTCACGGTGGACAAGTCGCACAGCGGAAAAAACGGCGGCTTCGGGCTCGGGCTCGCAATGGTAAAAAAGATATGCCAGCGCGAGGGCTGGAGCATTTCGGTGAAGAGCAAAGAGGGCGAGGGCTCTACGTTCACCGTAAAGTTTTAAAACAGCTTTGCCGTGCATAATGTTTGTTTTGTTGTCGTATTATATGTTTTTTATAAGTCGAAGCCCTGCGGCGCGCGGAAATTTTCCGCGCGCCGCAGGGCCTTTTTTGCTCCCCTTAATGTGCGCCAAGCCTCGCCTCCCCTGTAGGGGAGGTGCCCGCAAGGGCGGAGGGGTTCTCTCGCCTCCCCTCAAGGGGAGGAATCAAAGGAGGGGTTCTCGCTTTGTAACCCCTCAGTCGCTGCGCGACAGCTCCCCTGAAGGGGCGCCGAGATCTTCAGTCGCTGCGCGACAGCTCCCCTGAAGGGGCGCCAAGGTTCTCGGTCTCTGCGCGCCGGCTCCCTGAAGGGGAAGCCTTGCCTCCCCTGTAGGGGAGGTGCCCGTTAGGGCGGAAGGGTTTACTCGCCTCGTAACCCCTCAGTAACTTCGTGCCGCCTCCCCTTAAGGGGAGGAATCAAAGGAGGGGTTCACATCGTTTTAGATGTTCACGTCGGCGTAGAGGGGGGTGCCGCGCTGTTTTGCCGTGACCGCATATTATTTACCGCGTGTTGCAAAATATTAACAAACAGTTGTCGGAATTAACACAAAATTTACAACTGCCGCCCCTGCCGCCGAAAAAAAGATTTTTTATTACAACTTTATTACAAATGTGTGTAAGAGTTTTTTACAAGTCTTTGATATGATTATCACGTCGAAAGCAAAAAGACAAAAACAAAATCTTTTAAATTTAAGGAGTTAAAAGAAAAGTATGAAAAAGTTTGGCAAAGTAGTAGCTATCGCTGCGGCATGCGCGGCACTTGCAGGTTCGGTTGCGGCATTCTCGGCCTGCGGCAGCACAAAGACGATAACCATTGCGGGTTCCACTTCCGTGCAGCCCCTCATGGGCAAACTTGCAGACGCATACATGGAACTTCACGGCGATGTGACCATTAAGGTAGACGGCGGCGGCTCCGGCGTAGGTATCTCCAAGGCGCAGGACGGCACCGTTGACCTCGGCATGGCTTCCAAGGAAGTTACCGACGCGGGCGTCACCCCCATAAAGATAGCCACCGACGGCATCGCGCTCATCGTAAGCGCCGATTCGGCATTGGAAGAAGTGAGCAAGCAGGAAGTTTTTGACCTGTATGCAAATCACACGCCCATTCAGGACATCGTTACCGATGCGGTTTCCAGGGATACCAGCTCCGGTACCCGCGAGGCTTTCATGGATCTTATCGAGCTCGAAGCCATCTATAAAGGCCAGCCCGAGCTCACCTCGCAGGACGCGGTCATAGAGAACGTTGCCGCTTCCGATAAAGTCATCGGTTACTGCTCGCTCGAGGCGCTTGCCGGCAATACCGAAATAAAGGGCGTAAAATATAAGGAGAACGATACCGATACGGCCGTTGCGCCCACTACCGACAATGTGTCAAGCGGCGCATATACCCTCGCCCGCCCCTTCAACATCATCTACAACACCGAAAACGGTCTCAGCGACATTGTAAACGATTTCATCGACTTCATATTCAGCGAAGAGGGCGCCGAGATAATCAAAGCCAACGGCCAGGTAGTGGTTGCCGACAGCAGAAAATAATCTCTAAAGGTAGTTTGTAATGGCTGAAATTGCGACAAAAGAAAACAAAAAACTTTCTTTCAAGGAGTATATTGCGGCCGCTTTTACCAAAGAAAATATCGCAAAGGTGATATTCGTCGCCTTTGCGGCATTTTCAATTTTGGCGGTTTTCGCGATAATATTATTCCTGCTGGCAGAAAGTATTCCGGCATTCCGCGACATAGGCTTTTTCAAGTTCCTCTTCGGCGACGTGTGGAATCCCGATAAGGGCAGCTACGGCATATTGCCCATGATACTCACCAGCCTCGTGCTTACCGTGCTTTCGGTGGCGATAGGCTCCGTGCTTGCCGTGTTCACCGCGATATTCATCGTGTATTACTGCCCCAAGAAGCTGAAAAAGATCTATACGCAGATGGTGAACCTGCTCGCGGGTATACCCTCCATCGTGTATGCCTATTTCGGTTTCGAGATGATCAAGCCGATAATAGAGGATTTGTCGGGCGAAACTTTCGGCTACGGCATATTGCTCAGCACGATAATACTCAGCATAATGATACTGCCCACGATAGCCTCCATAACAAAGAACAGTCTGGAAAGCGTCCCCGCGCAGTATTACGAAGGTTCGCTCGCGCTCGGCAACACCAAAAACCAAACGGTGTTCAAGGTGATGGTGCCCGCCGCAAAGAACGGCATCCTCGCGGCGATAATTCTCGGCATAGGCCGCGCCGTCGGCGAAACGATGGCGGTGCAGTTCCTTTTGGGCGGCTCGGTCGTTTATCCCACCGACTTCATAATTTCGATAAGTTCGCTCACTTCCAAAATAGCGCAGGAGTTCGGCGAATCTTCCGGCCTGCACAGGCAGGCGCTCATAGCGATAGGTTTTGTGCTGCTCGTTATAATCCTCGTCATAAACCTTGCGCTCTGGTTCGTAAAGCGCAACAACGCTGTCGCGGGCAACAGCGTGTTTACGCGTAAGATAAAGTCGAGCGATATAGAGCACACCGCCCCCAACTACAAGCGCACGGGCACCCTGCAGGACGCGCTGCGCATAATCAGCTACGTCATAGCCGTGCTCGTTGCCGTGGCGCTTCTGTCGATAGTGCTGTACGTCCTTGTGATAGGGCTGCCCGAAATAAGCGCCGACAGCCTGTTCGGCAAGAGCACCAACTCGCATCCCACGCTCGCGCCTGCGTTCGTAACGACGGGCAGCATAATACTTATCTCGCTCGTTATAGCGCTGCCGCTCGGTATAGGCGCCGCGATATACCTAAACGAATATTCCAAGCGCGGCAGCAAGCTGGTGAACACCATCAGGCTGTTCATCGATACGCTTGCGGGCGTGCCCTCCATACTTTTCGGCCTGTTCGGCTATATCTTCTTTGCAAAGATGTTCGGCGGCGCGTGTATCCTGGCGGGTTCGTTCACTATAGTGCTCATGATATTGCCTACCATAATCCGCTCCACGGAACAGAGCCTTTCGGAAGTGCCCGACAGCATGAGGGAGGCGAGCTACGCCCTCGGCGCGGGCAAGATCCGCACGATATTCATGGTCGTGCTTCCGCAGGCACTGCCCGGTATAATAACGGCGATAATACTCTCCATCGGCCGCATAGTCGGCGAGAGTGCCGCGCTCATATACACGGCGGGCTCCAACTTCCTCATGCCCACAGGCGTGCTCGATTCGGGCAGCACGTTCGCGGTGTTCATGTTCCAGTTGCAGAGCGAAGGCCTTGATACGAAGTATCTCGCGCACGCGGCGAGTGCCGTGCTCATCATCATAGTTCTTATACTCAATATTTTGATCATGGTGCTTGAAAATTATTTCAACAACAAGGCGGCGAACAAAAAGGGTCCCGTAGCCAAATTGATTTGCAAACTCACGAAAAAAGAGGTCAAAGAGGTCACAGATGCAGAAAATTAAAAATTTCAACATAGAGAACGGCATAGCCGTTTCCGTAAAAGACATGAACCTCTTTTACGGCAGCTTTCAGGCTCTCAAACATATAAATATGGAATTCCCCGAGCATAAGCTCACGGCGATGATAGGCCCTTCGGGCTGCGGCAAATCCACGCTCATAAAGTCGCTCAACCGCATGAACGACCTCATAGAGGGCTGCAGGATAACGGGCGAGATAAAGGTGGGCGACACCAATATCTATGAAAGAAAGACCGACCTTGCGCGGCTCAGAAAAAACGTCGGCATGGTGTTCCAGCGCCCCAATCCGCTTGCGATGAGCGTTTACGACAACATCGCCTACGGCCCCCGTACATTCGGCGTACGTTCCAAGTCGGTGCTCGACGGCATAGTGGAAAATTCGCTCCGCGGCGCCGCAATGTGGGACGAGGTGAAAGACAGGCTCAATAAGTCTGCGCTCGGCCTTTCGGGCGGACAGCAGCAGAGGCTTTGCATAGCCCGTTCGCTGGCGGTAGAGCCGCAGATACTTCTCATGGACGAACCCACGTCCGCGCTCGACCCCATCTCCACGGGCAAGATAGAGGAGCTGTGCGCCGAACTGAAAAAGACGGTCACCATAATCATGGTAACGCACAACATGCAGCAGGCCTTCCGTA
This sequence comes from uncultured Clostridia bacterium, assembly GCA_944354725.1. Lineage (GTDB taxonomy): Bacteria > Bacillota > Clostridia > Christensenellales > Borkfalkiaceae > Coproplasma. The sequence continues at coordinate 3,678 of CALVQA010000027.1, read as the reverse complement.
TCGCCGATAAAACGGCATACTTCCTTCTCGGCGAGATGATCGAAATGGGCGATACCAAGGAACTTTGGGCGCATCCCAAAGATAAGAGGACGGACGACTACATCAACGGCCGCTTCGGTTGATAAGCGACGCCCTCCGATTGCCCGCCGTTAAAGGCGGGCAATTTTTACAATTTTTTTGAAGTCCTGCGCCGCGATATTCGCCGCGCATCAAAAAACATGGCCGTTTGCGCAACTGCGCGCGCGGCCATGTTTCAAGTTTACGGGAGTTCGCCTCGTTCGCACATGTTCGGAGCCGTGACGGCGGGGCTTTCGTTTGTGTTTTTCGGCAATATTTTACCATGCTCGTTTTGTTTGTATTTTTATCCCGCAGATGTTATAATCATTATGTATGCGGCTGTTATTATGGCTGCGCATACTCGAGAGGAAACCGAAATGATGATCGCGATGACGGGCGTCAGCGGAAATATGGGGCGCGAGGCGCTCATGCAAACGCTCGAACTTGATTTTGTAGACAGGGTAAAGGTGCTTCTTACTCCCAAAAAGAGGAACGACGCGCTTGTAAAAAAACTTAAAAAACGGTACGGAGACAGGGTGGAGGCCGTGCGCGGCTCCGTCTCCGATCCCGAGGCCTGCCGTGCGCTGGTAGAGGGGACCGACGTGGTCGTAAATATGGCCGCGGTAATACCTCCCGCCTCGGACAGGGATCCGCGCGCAAGCTATGAGTGCAATCAGATAGGCGCCATGCGCCTTACCGACGCCGTTGCGGCCATGCCAAAGCAGGCAAAGCTCATTCACACTTCCACCGTGGCCGTATACGGCAACCGCACGCTCGCTCACCCGTGGGGCAGGCCGGGCGATCCCCTGCTCCCCGCCGCATACGATAACTATGCGATGCACAAAATGATAGCGGAGCGCTACGTCATGGAGAGCTCCGTGCGCGACTGGGCGGTGCTCAGGCAGACGGCCATGCTCTACGACGGCATAATTTTTGCCAACGTGAGCGACGGGTTGATGTTCCACACCACGCTCAACGGCCCGCTCGAGTGGGTGACCGCCCGCGACAGCGGCTATCTCATCAGGCGCATAATAGAGTGCGAGCATGCAGGCGATGCCCGCTCTTTCTGGAACAAGGTGTACGACATAACGGGCGGCGCTTTAAACAGGCGCACGGGCTACGACACTTTTGCCGCGGGCTTCGGCATAATGGGCGGCTCGCCCGAAAGTTATTGCAGGCCCGACTGGTTTCAAACGCGCAACTTTCACGGCCTGTGGTATGCCGACGGCGAACTCAACGACATGTTCGGCTATGTGCGCGATTCGTTTGACGGGTTTTGGAGCCGCGTCGGGCATAAGTACCGTATTTTCAGGCTTGCGCGCATGCTTCCGCCTGCGCTGATACGCGCGCTCGTGTTTAAAAGGTTGCTTAAAGACGGCAATTCGCCCCGCCGCTGGATAAAGGACGGCAGTTACGGGCGGGTGTTTGCCGCATTCGGACGCGACGTGGCGGACGGCAAGCCGCTGCCTTCGCGCTGGGAAGATTTTACATTGGAACGCGCCTCGGACTATGGCTCGGACGAGCAGGATCCCTCCGTAACTTTCAAAAGCAGGCTGCTCGATCACGGCTACGACGAGAGCAAGCCGCAGGAGGAGTGGACTCTTGCGGATATGTGCGGCGCCGCGGGATTCCGCGGGGGAAAGTGCCTTTCAAAGGAATATTCCTCCCCGCGCGAAAAGCTGCTCTGGCAGTGCAGCGAGGGGCACACGTTCTCTGCCGCGCCCTATACCGTGCTTAAGGGCGGGCATTGGTGCCCGTTCTGTCAGCCGCAGCCGTGGAACTTCGACAGGCTCGCCGCGCGCTCTCCGTTCTATGCGCAGGTCTGGTACGACAGCCACTCCCGCGACGAAAACGCGAGCTATCGGTTCGGCGACGACGGAGCCGCTCTGTTTGATTTTTCGGAGGACGATCGATGAGGGCGCTGTTCAACGTTTTTTCGGGCACGGGCAATACGCGCAAAGTCTGCCTGGCGCTTATGGAGGAGTGGAAGAAGAGCGGCGTCGAGTGCAAGTATGTCGAAATAGAGAAGGACTGCGAGGTGCGCGATACGGCAAATTTCGACAGAATGGTGCTCGGCTATCCCGTCCATGCCTTCAACGCGCCTCAGATAGTTTTCGATTTTATAAGGCGTCTGCCCGAAAGCGGCGGGAACACGCTCGTGTATCTTGTAAAAACCTCGGGTGAGCCGTTAAAGTTCAACGACGGCTCATGTGCGCATGTGTTCGACCTTTTAAAAAGAAAGGGGTATAAGGTGTGCGGGGAATACCATTACGTCATGCCGTATAACATGATATTCCGCCATTCCGACGGGATGGCGGCGCGTATGTGGCAGGCGGTTTTACGCAGGCTCCCGCACGAATCGGCAGAGATGCTTGCAGGCAAAACGATCCCTTTAAAAAAGGGGCCTGCAAGGCGCGCCGTATCGTTTTTGCTGCGGATAGAGCACCCCGCCATGCCGCTGATAGGCAGGGGGTTTAGGGCGACGGATGCCTGTACGGGCTGCGGCAAGTGCGCCCGCGGCTGCCCTCAGAAGAATATAACTATGGCCGGCGGCAGGCCGGTGTTCGGCAATCATTGCATCGGTTGCGTGAGGTGTTCGTTCGGATGCCCGCAGGACGCCATAAAGATAGGTGTTTTAAACGGCTGGCGAGTGAACGGCGAATATGATTTTTCGGGCGAACCCGCCGCCGACGGCGAGGTGTGCCGCTATTGCAGGAAGTCGTATTTGAAGTATTTCCGCGGGGCCGAAAAGTTGCCGTTGCCGCGTGATAAAAAGTAGTTTTTTCATTAAAACAAAAAAGCGCGCATGTGACCATGTGCGCTTTTTTGCATTTAAAAAACAGATCCGAACCGATCGGCTTAAACCAAAAGGTTCGGATCATTTTGACTTGGTGGAGATAAGGGGACTCGAACCCCTGACCTATACGTTGCGAACGTATCGCGCTACCAACTGTGCTATATCCCCGAGCATCAAGATCAGCATAACTATTGTATTAAAAAATTTTAGTTTTAGCAACCGATTTTGCGGCGCGACGGCAATATATTAAAAAAATTTTGCGTAGAAGATCGGGTATGGCGCAGAGGAGGGGTAGTCGTACCCCTGCGGCAATAAAAAAACTACCCGAACCCACTGCTGAGTGATAGTGGTGTTCGGATAGTTCCTATTTGGTGCACCTTCAGGGACTCGAACCCTGGGCCCACTGATTAAGAGTCAGTTGCTCTACCAACTGAGCTAAAGGTGCATATATGCCGGCGCAGAGCACCGAACTCAAGCGCGATGGCCGCGCCGTTTTTCATGGTGATCCATCCGAGATTCGAACCCGGGACACCGTGATTAAAAGTCACGTGCTCTGCCAACTGAGCTAATGGACCGTAAAGTTGGCTGGGGTGGCAGGATTTGAACCTACGAATGCGGGAATCAAAATCCCGTGCCTTACCGCTTGGCGACACCCCAATAGCCGTTAAGGCAGCACCCGAACTACAGGGTACAAAGTTATGGGGCGGGCGACAAGTTTCGAACTTGCTACCTCCAGAGCCACAATCTGGCGCTCTACCGATTGAGCTACGCCCGCCATAATGGTGCGCCTGGAGAGATTCGAACCCCCGACACACGGCTTAGAA
>CALVQA010000026.1 GCA_944354725.1 uncultured Clostridia bacterium | reverse complement strand
GTCGGCGCAATCCACGTAGCCCCCGCACGACTTTATCGTATAATTTTCTATCTCTCCGAAGAGCGACTCCCTGTTGGGTTTTACATAGTAGGTATACACGAAGAACGCCCGTCCGTCGGCGTAGAGGACGCGGCAGTCGTCCTCGGCGTCCTTCAACGCAACGCCCCGTTTTTTCAGCTCGCCGCCGACAAGGTCGGCATACAGAGTATATGAGCCGCCGCGGGAGAACCCCTCGTCGAAACCGAGCAAGTAGTCGCCTTCGGTCGGGATGGCGTCCATCTTTTTCCGCTTGCCGACAGAGCCGAGAGCGCACCCCGGAAGGACCGCGGCGAAAGCACAAAAAATACATGCCGCCAACGCTGCCAAAGTTTTTATTTTTCTTGCCATGCCCCCGCCTCCGTATACATCCTCACGGCGATTATACCACCGCAACGCGGCTCTTTCAATAATTTAAAGCGGTATTTATGCAGAACGCACAAATACCGCCGACATGCTTTAAAATTTGAATTCGCTCTTTGTAGCGCGATCGAACAGTTTGAGTATGATGTTCATACACTCCTTTGCGCCGTCGCCGCTCTCGAACGCGTGCGACAGGAAGCACGCTTCGTACACCGCATCGGTTATAGGCAGTTCTACGCCGTGCTCCTCTCCCATCTTTTTCATGGCCTTGGCCGTCATAACGCCCTCGGCGAGCTTGTCGAACTTCTTTCCCTGCGCCATCATTTCGCCATAGCGGCGGTTGTGCGAATATTCGGAAAAGAGCGTCGTTTCGTAGTCGCCGAGATGGGCAAGGCCGTATGCCGACATGAAGTTTCCGCCCATCGCCTTTATAAGGCAGCCGACCTCGTGGGCGCCGCGCGCCATCAACGGGCCTTTGAGGCTGACATAGCCGCTGCCGTCCAGCACGCCCGCGGCAATGCCGAGCACGTTTTTCGCGGCGGCGCCTATCTCGGTGCCGATAAGGTCGTTGCCGTAGTAAAAGCGGATGAGGTTGCTTTTAAAACTGTCGGCAAGCGAACGTTTCAACGAGTCGTTGGCCGAGTCGATGACCATGCAGTTCGGTATGCCCTTTACGAACGCCTGTATGTGGCCGGGGCCCACCCAGACTGCGATTTTTTCGGGCGAGATCCCGCTCTCCGTGAGCACCTGCGAAAGACGCTTGCCGGTAGACTCCTCTATGCCCTTCATGCAGAGCACGAATATTTTGTCGGAGACGGGATATTTTATTATTTTTTGCATAAAGCCGCGCAGGCCCTGCGAACTTATCGAAATTATTATAACTTCACTGCTACCGAGCGCAAAACCGAGGTCGCAGGTGAGCGTTATGCCCGCGTCGAGTTCCACATATTCGTTGCGGCCCGTATTTTTGAGGACCTCGTAGGAGTAGTCGCCCTCGGGACCCCAGCTTATCACGCTGTTTCCCAGCACTTTTGACTGATACCACGCGATGAACGAACCCCATCTGCCGCAGCCGAGCACAGAAATCTTCATTGAATAACTCCACTTGAATCGTGCGCCGAAGCGGCGCGTTAAATAGACTTTCTTTCCGAAAGCGCGCGGGATAAAGTTACGTCGTCGGTATACTCTATCTCGCTGCCTATAGGTATGCCGTGAGCAAGGCGCGTGACGTTTATGCCGAGCGGCTTCAACAGCCTCGCTATATACATGGCGGTAGCCTCGCCCTCCACGTCGGGATTGGTCGCCATTATCACTTCGCTCACCCCGCCTTCGTTTATGCGCGAGAGCAGCTCTTTGATGCGTATGTCGTTCGGGCCTATGCCGTCCATGGGGCTGATGACGCCGTGCAGAACGTGATACACTCCCTTGTATTCGTGCAGTTTTTCGAGCGCTATCACGTCTTTGGGCTCCTTCACCACGCAGATGACCGACCTGTCGCGGGAGCGGCAGATATCGCACACCTCCCCTTCGGTGAAGTTACCGCATATCTTGCAATACCTCACCTTGCGCTTGGCGTCGGTGATGGCGGCGGCAAACCCGGCGGCCTCTTCGCCGCTCATGTTTATTATTTTGTAGGCATACCTCTGCGCCGTTTTTTTTCCGACGCCGGGAAGTTTTGCAAATTCGTTGATGAGCCTGCCTATGGGCTCTATAAAGATATCCATAAAATTGATATGTCCCCGCAGGGCCGCTGTTTTATGAAGCTTTGCCGCAAAATTCAAACTAAGCGTCAGAACATCCCGGGAAGGCCCGCGCCGCCGAATTTGCCCATCTTTTCTTCGTACAGCTCGTCGGCCTTTTTATAACCGTCGTTTATGGCGGCAAGGATGAGATCTTCGAGCATCTCCACGTCGTCCTCGTCGGAGAGGTCTATCATCTGCGATATCTTGCTTCCGAACTCGACGCCGTTTATCACCTTTTTGCCGTTCATGTATATAACGACGGTCTCGTCGCCCTCTTCGCCGCCGCCGGAGAGCCCGACGACTTCAAGCTCTTCGAGCTCCTTTTCCGCTGCCTGCATCTGCTCCTGGATCTTTTGGGCCTGTTTTACGAGATTGTTCATCCCGCCGCCCATACCGCCTCTGAATCCGGCCATTTTTCAACTCCTTATAACTGTCTGTATTTCCGACCGCGGCGGCAAACATGTTTTTCCGACGGCAAAACGCCGTCGGCGCCGCGGTGCGCGCGATCATTTTATGTTTATGTCGGTGCCGCCGAAATTACTCTTCAGCGCGTCTATCGCCTTCGACAAGGGATCGTCATTGCCCTCGAGCCTGACCTCGTATTCCAAGACGCCGAACCCCGAAAGTATCTCGCCGAGAAGTTTGGCGTTGTCCTGCCTGGTTATGGCGCGATACACCGTTTCGTTATCGGTGGTGAATACATGTTTGCCGTCTTGCAGCGCATAGCCGAGATCGGAACAGAGAGTGAACAGCACCGCGTTTTTATGAGTAGTGCGCAGCGCTCTGAGCAATTCGGCAAGCACGCTGCCTCCCCCCCGCTTTGCGGCGGGCTCCGCCGCGGCCGGCGAAGAGGCTGCGAACGGGTCCGTGCTTATTTCGGTAAGCGATGGCCGCTTCGAACGTTCGGACGCCCGCGCTCCCGCTTTGATTTCTTCGGCCTCGGGCGCATAGAACGCCTCCGCTTTGCCGCCCGAATGCAGAAAATCCGTTTGGACGCCGTCGGGCGCCGCGGTGCGCATCTGCCCGACCTGCCTCTGCTCAACGGCCTGCGTCCGCGAGGCGCGCTCTTTCTCGGAACTGCCGCCTTCGCGAGGAACGGCGCCTTCGATACGCTTTTCGAGCGCCGACACCCTGGATATCAGGCTGTCGATATTGTAATCGGCAAAGGGCAACGCGGCGCGCATGACTGCCGTTTCGAGCACAACGCGCGGATCGGCGGCATAGCGCATATCGCTCTCCGCCTTTACGAATATCTCCGTGGCGCGCAGGATCCTGTGGCCGTCTGCCGAACGCGAGATGTCGGAAACGGCGGAGAACATCTCGTCGGGAAGGCTGAGTATCTCGCCAGCGTTGCGGCACATTTTTGCCACGGCCACGCCGTTCAAAAAACTTAAAATATCTTTTATGAACACGCCCGCGCTCTTTCCGCCCGCAAAGATCTCCTCCGCGCACGAGAGCGCCCCGCCCGCGTCTTCAAAGAGAACGAGGCGGCAGAATTCGGCTATCTTATAGAAGTCGGCGCTGCCCAGGACGGCGTTCACGTCGGCATAGGTGAGCGCGCCGGAGGAATAGGAAACGCACATGTCGGCTATGGAGAGCGCGTCGCGCGCGCTGCCCGCGGCCGCGCGGGCTATGGCGGAGACGGCCTCATCCTCGAACCGTTTGCCCACCTTGCCGAGCACGTCTTTGAGCAGCCCCTCCAGATCGGCGCGCGGAATGAGTTTGAAATCAAAGCGCATGCAGCGCGAAAGTATCGTGGCTGGTATTTTCTGCGGCTCGGTGGTGGCGAGTATGAACACGGCGTGAGCCGGAGGCTCTTCGAGCGTTTTCAAAACGGCGTTGAACGCCGACGCCGTGAGCATGTGCACCTCGTCGATGATATAGACCTTGTATCGCCCCGCGACGGGCGGGTACTGCACCTTTTCGCGAAGGTCGCGCATCTCGTCCACGCCGTTGTTCGAGGCGGCGTCGATTTCGGAGATATCGAGGTTGCCCCCCTCCGAAAGCGCCCTGCATGCGGCGCACCGCCCGCACGGCGAGCCGTTTACGGGATGCTCGCAGTTTATCGCGCGCGCAAAAATTTTGGCTACCGAAGTCTTGCCCGTGCCGCGAGGGCCGCAGAAGAGATAGGCGTGCCCTATCTTTCCGCTCTCTATCTGGTTTTTGAGGATCTTTACTATATGCTCCTGCCGCACCACTTTGTCGAGGGTGTCGGGACGGAACATCCTGTAAAACGCGAGATAAGCCATTCGTCGCTCCGTTTGCGCGCGGCGCACTGCGCCGTTATGCGTGATATAGTATTATGAAAAAAGCAAAAAACTCAATTCAATATGTTCGTAAGTTTGCGCTTTGCGCGCTGAAGGGCATTATCTATGCTCTTTACGGGCTTGCCCGTCGCAGACGACATCTCCGCCATCGTAAGGCCGTCCATGTACATCACAGTGACCTTGAACTCGAACGAAGAGAGGTTCTTGCTTATCTTCTGCAAAAACTCCCTCCTGTTTTCGCGCTTTATGAGTTCGTCCTCGGGGTTCTGCGGGGAACAGTAGATCTCCTCGCCGACTTCGACGATGGGCAAAAAATTGTTGAGCGCGGAATGTTTAGCGCCCGTGTTTGCCTTGACAGCGTCGATAATGCGGTTGCGTATGCAGCGCGCGGCATACGCCGAAAAGCCCGAACGGCACTTCTGCTCCGAATAACCGCCTATGGCCGAATACAGCCCGCACATCCCCTCCTGCACAAGGTCCTCGGTCTCTCCGCCTGAGAGAAAGAACCTGCGCGCGACCGAGAGCACGACGTTTTTATACCTCTTCAAAAGTTGCTCGGTGGCGTTCTTGTCGCCCTCTTGCGAGAGCGCGGCAAGACGTTCGTCGCTCAGTTTTTCAGTCTGCATCTCACCACTTCGTACGCGGCTATGCCGAGCGCGACGGAAGCGTTCAGCGAATTGACCTTGCCGCGGAGGGGAAGCGACAAAACGCCGTCGCACCTCTCGCGCGTGAGCCTTCTAACTCCGCTGTCTTCCCCGCCGATGACCAGTCCTATATTGCCCGACAGGTCGGCCTCGTATATGCTCTGCCCGTCGGCTTCGAGGGCATACAGCCAATAGCCGTTCTTTTTTAATTGCTCTATGGCGGCGCCGAGCGACGGCACCTTTGCCACTTTAATGTGATTTGCGGCGCCCGCCGATATGCGCACGACCGCCTCGGTGACGCTTGCCGACTTAACGGATGGTATAACGACGCCGTCGGCGCCGGCGCACTCCGCCACTCTTATTATGGCGCCAAGGTTGTGCACGTCCTCTATGCCGTCGCACAGTATGACGAACCCGTAGCCCTCTTTGCGGGAAGCGATCATGTCGTCAAGGCCGCAGTATTCGTAGTCGGCGGCAAAGGCGACGACGCCCTGATGACGGCCGGTGGGACTGAGCCTGTCAAGCGCTGCGCCGTCGGCGAACTGCACCCTCACGCCCGCACGGCGCGCCTCGGCAAAAATGCGCCCGAGCGGACCCTGCGGATCTCTTTCCATCACTATTTTTTCTATCTGTCTGCCGCTTTTGATGAGCTCCAAAACGGCGTTCCTGCCCTCAGTTTTCATCGCAGTGACCTTTAAGCAAAAATTCTATCCTTTCATGCCTGCCGGTGAGGTACAAATATCCGAGCACGGCCTCGAATCCCGTCGAGCGGTTGTATTCCGAAACGGAGGCGTGCTTTGCGCGCGCCGTTTTTTTTGCGTTCCTGCCGCGGCGGTATACCTCCGCCTCGTCCTCCGTGAACTCGGGGATAAGTTTTTCCACGAGGGCGCTCTGCCCCTGCGCGGAGACCCTGAGCGAAGAGAGCTTGCTCAGCTCGCCCGCTTTAAGGTCGGCCGCAAGCACAAGGTTTTTGCGCACATGCAGCGAATACACCGCGTCCCCCACGAAAGCAAGCGTGACCGGGCTTAAATTTCGGGCGCTTTCGGGCGCCATCACCTCTCTATCTGCCGACATATCTCCACCCGCAATTATATGGTTTATTATACCATCAAGTCATAAAAAAATCAAATATTAAGTAGTATAATAGCGTGAAAATGTTTACCGTGAAAAGGGGCGGCGCGCTGTTTGCCGCAGTCGTCGCCGCACTGTCGGCGGCGGCCGGAGCGGTGTGCGGCGGGCTTGCCGAAGCGAGCGCCGTTGCCGCCCCCGTGATAGTGATCGACGCCGGGCACGGCGGCATCGACGCGGGCGTGCGGGGAAAGACAAGCGGCGTGAAAGAGAGCGACGTGAACCTTGCCATAGCATACAGGCTGCAGGAATATTTTTCGGGCGCGGGATTTTGCGCGGTGCTGACGCGAAAGAGCCAGGCGGGGCTGTACGGCGTTCCCGCCAAGGGCTTCAAGCTGCGCGACATGCAGCGGCGCAGAGAGATAATCGAGGAACACGACGCCGATATGGTTATCTCCGTGCACCAGAATTTTTATTCCGACGGCACAAGACGCGGCGCGCAGGTGTTCTTCAACAAAGACAGCGAAAGCGGCAAGAAACTTGCCGCTTGCATACAAAACAGCCTGAATTCGATGAAGAACGCTCCACGTAAAGGCACCCCGCTTATAGGAGATTACTACATGCTCGAATGCACGACGAGCCCGTCTGTAATAGTGGAATGCGGCTTTTTGTCGAACGCGCACGACGAGCGGCTGCTGTGCGACGAGCAGTACCGCAAAGAGCTCGCATATGCAGTGTTTGCGGGCGCGGTGAGCTACTATGCGTAAAACGGAACTTGGCGTAGTTCTATGTGTGACATAAACATACGGAATATGGCCATATACGAAAGCGGCGCGGCGGATATCCGCCGCGCCGCTCGTTCGGCAGTGCCGAACGGCTTTTACGAAAGTTTTTCGAGGAGTTTAAGGTCGATGCCCTTTACGCCTATCTTGATTATCTCAACCTTGACGATATCGCCTATATTCACCACATCCTCCACCTTTTCAACTCGCCTGTCGGAAAGTTTCGAGATGTGGATCATGCCGTCTTTGCCGGGAGCAAACTCTACGAAGGCGCCCATCGTGGAGAGGATGCGAACTACCGTACCGACGAACATGTCGCCGACTTCGGGGTCGTGGGCAATGGAGAGGATTATCTGCTTTGCCTTTTCCGCATTCTCTATGGGGCCCGTGGTGGAGATATAGCCGCGGCCGGAATCGTCGTCGTTGAAGTCGATATCCGTGCCCGTCTCCTCCATTATCTTCTTTATCACGCAGCCCTGCTTGCCGATAACGTCGCCGATCTTTTCGGGATCAATCTCGAAGGAGATGATCTTGGGAGCATACACCGAAAGCGCGGGAGCGACTTCGGGAACGCACTCGAGCATCTTGGAGAGAATGAACTGCCTGCCCTCGTTCGCCTGATCGATGGCGGTGTGCATTATCTCTTCGGATATGCCCTTTATTTTGATATCCATCTGGATGGCGGTTATGCCCTTAGTGGTGCCCGCCACCTTGAAGTCCATATCGCCGAGGAAATCTTCGAGCCCCTGGATATCGGTGAGCACTTTGAACTCGCCGGTCTCCTGGTCTTTGATGAGGCCCATGGCGACGCCCGCAACGGGAGCCTTGATGGGAACGCCCGCGTCCATCAGCGCCATAGTGGAGCCGCATACGGAAGCCATCGAGGACGAACCGTTTGACGAAAGAATATCGTTTACCACCCTTATGGCGTAAGGGAATTGCTCTTCGGAGGGGAGCACGGGGATGAGCGCGCGCTCGGCGAGAGCGCCGTGGCCTATCTCGCGCCTGCCGGGGCTGCGCAGAGCCTTTGCTTCGCCCGTGCAATAGCCGGGGAAGTTGTACTGGTGCATATACCTCTTATAGGTCTCGTCGTCGAGACCTTCGAGCTTCTGCGCCTCGGAGAGCATTGCGAGCGTGCAGGTGGTGAGAGTCTGCGTCTGACCGCGGGTGAACACGGCGGAACCGTGCGCACGGGGAAGGACGTGCCTTTCACACCAGATGGGGCGCACGTCTTTAAGCCCCCTGCCGTCGGGACGGATGCCCTTATCGAATATCTTTGCGCGCACCTTCTCTTTGGTGAGATAGTACAGGCTGTCCTTTATTTCGCGAGTGTTTTCGGGATAGATCTCGGCAAAGTGCTCCAGCACCTCCTGCTCGGCCTGTGCCTGACGCGCTTCGCGCTCCTGCCTGTCGAAGGTATCTATAGCCCAATCGATCTTTTCGGAAGCGTAGGCGCGTACCTCCTTGTCGAGCTCTTCGGGAACGTGATAGAGCTCCATCTCCCTCTTGGGCTTGCCAACGGCGGGAACTATCTCGTCCTCTATAAACGCACAGATCTTTTTGATCTCTTCATGGCCGAACATTATAGCGCCGACCATCTCTTCGTTGGAGACCTCGTCTGCGCCAGCCTCTATCATGAGGATGGCGTCGCGCGTGCCGGCAAGGTTCAGATGAATGGCGCTCGCATGCCTCTGCGCAAGGTCGGGATTGATGACATATTTGCCGTCTACGAGGCCGACTACTACCGAACCCGTGGGGCCTGCCCAGGGGATATCGGAAATTGCCAGAGCTACGGAAGAACCTATCATCGCGAGAGGTTCGGGAGCCACGTCGGGCTCCACCGATATCGCCTGCGCAACTACCGTTACGTCGTTGAAGAGGCCCTTGGGAAAGAGCGGACGAAGAGGGCGGTCGATGAGCCTTGCGGTAAGTATCGCTTTGTCGCTCGCCCTGCCTTCACGCTTTTTGAATCCGCCGGGGATCTTGCCGACGGAATACATCTTTTCATCGTAGTCCACCTGGAGAGGGAAGAAATCCATGCCCTCTCTGGGCGATTCCGACATACATACCGTGACGAGCACGGCGGTATCGCCGCAGCGAACCACGCAGGCGCCGTTGGCCTGTTCGGCATACTTGCCGACCTCTATAACGACGTCCCTGCCCCCCACTTTCATTGTGAATTTTTTGCTTTCCGGTTTCATTAACTTTACTACTCCTTGTCTGTTCCTGCCCCGGGACGGCTGAGTCCCGGGCAAATTTATGAAAAAAAGAGCGGCATGAAAAACTCGGCGCTCTTTTTTATACGTTGAAATTACTTCCTTAAGTTCAATGCGGCAACGATGGCGCGGTATCTTTCGATATCCTTGGATTTGAGGTAGTCGAGAAGACCGCGGCGACGACCGACCATTTTAAGAAGGCCCCTGCGCGAATGATTGTCGTGGATATGAACTTTAAGATGCTCGTTGAGGTGGTTGATCCTCTCGGTAAGGAGGGCTATCTGAACTTCGGGAGAACCCGTGTCGCCTTCCTTGGTTGCAAATTTTGCAATTACTTCCTGCTTTTCCATTTAAATTATCCTCCTATGGAACAAATATGCGGAGAACAAAGACGGCCGTTGAGTATTCGCACCGCGTTGTACCCGTAACGAGATAATTTTAGCATATACGAAAGCAAATAGCAAGCGTTTGCATACACTTTGAGCATAATTTTAATGCGCGAAAAGTTTTACCGCGCCACGGCGCGACAAAGAAGAAACGGCGGGCCGAACAAACGCCGTGAACGGCGCCGCTGCGGCAGCGCCGGAACGCCTCTGAAGACGGCCGCCTTACTGCGAAAACAGCGCGAGGCGCCTTTTTATCATCTCTTCGTGCCTGCCTATATAGGAGGGGATATCCTTCGGCGAGGCGCAGCGCTCTATCCTCTCCCCTCCGCCGAATACGCGCTTGGAGATCGCGCCCGCGCCCACGGCGATATTGGAGCAGATCTCCTCCATGGTGCCTATGTTGTAGGCGCACGCCTTGCCGGGCCTGCACCACCCGACGTTCTCGCCTGCCCCCGCCTGGTATTTCTGGCGATAGAGATAATAGGGCTCGTAACCTGCCGAAGAGAGCATCTCCCGCGAGAGCAATAGCATTTCGCCTATATCGGATACGTTAAGTCGCGCGACGCTCTCCTTCAGCTTTGAACCCGATTTCAGGCACAGCGAATGCACCGTTATATTGGCGGGAGAGAGCGACACCGCCGCAGACAGAGAGCGTTCGAAGTCAGCCAGCCTCTCCTGGCCGAGCCCCGCTATGAGATCGATGTTTATATCGAACGGATATTTCGACGCCATTTCGTAGGCGCGGAACGTGTCTTCGGCGGTATGGCTGCGGCCTATCGCCGCGAGCGTGGCATCGGAGAAACTCTGCGGGTTCACGCAGATGCGGTTCACGCCCGCCGCGGCGGTGACGGACAGCTTTTCTTCGGTAAACGTGTCGGGCCTGCCCGCCTCCACGGTATATTCCGCCCCGTTCACGGGGAGGGCATTAATCGCTTCGTACACCCTGCCCAGTTGTTCGGCAGACAGGCAAAACGGCGTTCCTCCGCCTATGTAAACGGAATTTACGCGGGTGACGACGGGTTTGAGGCTCTCTATTTCCTCGACGAGGCAATCGAGATACTCGTCGACATATCTCTGCACGGCGGAAAACGGCGCCGTTATGAACGAGCAATACCTGCACTTGGTGGGGCAGAATGGCAGCCCGACGAAGATGTCTTCGCCGCAGCCGAAATTGGCCGAATATATGCCGCGCTGCGCGGAAATGACCCTGCCGACGATATCTATATTTGCTTCGCACACGCAGAATTTTTTAAACAGCGGAGCAAAGTCGCGCCCTGCGGCGAGCTCGGCATATGCCATCTTTGTGGGACGGATGCCCGTGAGCGCGCCCCACGGAAAGCTCTTTCCGCTCTCTTCGGCAAGATAGGTATAAAATGCCAGCTTGGCCGAACGTTTGGCGCACCGCCTGAATTCAAGCTCGTCCGTGGCATCCCATTCATCGCAAAAAGTGCGGCTTTTTCCGCCGCACTCTATCACGTTTATAAATTTTTTCCCGCTCCGAACGAAGGAGTGCGAAAAATCCCGCTCCTCTGAACCGAACAGGCGCAGAACGTCCATTATTTCCGCGCTCAAAAATTGACAGTTTGTGTTAAGCATATAGGCATCGACCCCGTGCGCGGCATGCGCCCGCGCGCACGAAAAGCATGTAAACTCAGTCACCCTTTACGAAGGGATTGAACCTGCGCTCGTAGGAGAGCACGGTGTCGTCGTCGTGGCCGCAATATACGGTGAAATCTCCGGGCAGGGCATACAGTTTTTTAACGCTGTTGTAGAGCTGGCGCCAGCTGCCCGTGGGGAGGTCTGTCCTGCCGACGCTCTCGCGGAAGAGAGTATCGCCGCTGAAAAGGCAGCCCTCGGCAAGGTAGCACACGCCGCCCGCGGTGTGACCGGGGGTGGAGATAACCTTAAAATCGATGCCCGCGACGTTAATCGTCTGGCCGCCGCTGAGTATGTGCAGAGGGAAGCGCTTTATCACATAGTCGCTCATATCCGCATAGTCGGAGCCGAACATGTTTTCGGCCTCCTCCTCCGAAGCGTAGATGGGGATGCCGTACGAAGCAAAGCGCGAGCAGCCGCCTATGTGATCGTAATGGCCGTGAGTGAGCAACACCGCAACGGGGATGAGGCCGAGCTCGCGGCACTTATCGTACACCTGGTCCTGAGCACAGTCGATAACAACGGCGGTCTTATCGTCGGCGGTAACGATGTAGGAGTTGGAAGCAAAACCTTTTGGATACACCTTATAAACTTTCATTAAAATATTCCTCTTTGCGCGCTCTTTTCGGCAACGCGTTTTTTAATTTATTTATCCGGCTGTGCCCGAACGGGCGCGGCCTTTTAAAGCGAAACATCAGTTGGACGTGCGGTATACGTCGATGACCCTCTTGTCTTTTTTGATGTGATTCATAAGAAGGTCGAGGTCGGAGCGCTTGTTCAGACGGACGTTTATGTCTACCACCGTCTGATTGTTTTTATCCACCCTGCCCACTATCTGCGTGAGCGACAGGCGCATCGCGGCTATTTCCGCGGTGACGAAGGCGACTATGCCGTCGCAATTGTCGGCGACGACGCGCAGCCCGACTATAAATTCCGAACCGGTATCCTCCGTCCACTGTGCGGGCTGGATCCTGTCGGGCTCGTAATCTTTAAGGTTGGGGCAATCTTTGCGGTGGACTATAACTCCCCTGCCGCGCGAAACGAAGCCGACGATGTCGTCACCGGGAACGGGATTGCAACAGTGCGCGAACCGCACCATCAAACCCGACATGCCGCGAACGACCACGTTGGATTCGGAAGTTTTGCCGCTCTTGCCGGGAAGAGAGACGCCCGGCTCCTTGGGTATTATCTTTTTATAGTAATCGATGAGTTTGTATATTACCTGGTTGACGCTCACCGCACCGTAACCGACGGAGGCAAACATCTCTTCCATGGAGGAATATACGAGCTTTTTGGAGAGTTTTTCGAAAGATTCGGCGGTGAGGATATCGCCGAGGCTGTACCCCCTGCGCTTTGCCTCCGCCTCCAGCATTGCCTTGCCTGTGCGGGCGTTCTCCTCCTTCATTTCCCGCTTGAAGAACTGCCTTATCTTGGCGCGCGCCGAACCCGACTTTACGTATTTGAGCCAGTCCCACGAAGGGCCTTTGCCGTTCGGTGAAGTGAGTATCTCCACCACGTCGCCGGTGTGCAGCACGGAATTGAGCGGCACTATCTTTGAATTGACCTTTGCGCCCACGCACTTGTTGCCCACTTCGGAGTGGATGGCGTAGGCAAAATCTATGGGCGTGGCCTCGAGCGGGAGCGAGATGACCTTGCCCTGCGGAGTGAACACCAACAGCTCGTTCGTGTAGAGGTCGGTCTTCAAACTCTCCACGAATTCCTTTGCGCTGCCCGTGCTGCCCTCCCAGTCCATGACGTCGCGTATCCACGCAAGGCGCTGATCGAAATTGTTGTCGGGCCCGCCCTTCTGCTCTTTATAGCGCCAATGCGCGGCGATACCGTATTCGGCCATGTGATGCATTTCGAACGTGCGTATCTGTATTTCGAATATCTGTCCGAAGTCGGTAACGACGGTGGTGTGCAGTGACTGATACATGTTGCGCTTGGGCATGGCGATGTAATCTTTTATCCTGCCGGGCACGGGTTTCCACTTTTTGTGTATCTTACCGAGCACTTCGTAGCACTCCTCCGTGGTGTTCACTATGACGCGCACGGCGGAGAGGTCGTATATCTGGTCGAGCGTCTTGCCCGTGTTTTTCATCTTTTTGTATATGGAAAAGAAGTGCTTGGGTCTGCCGAAGACCTCTCCCTTTATGCCGCTCTCGTCCAGCATCTCTTTGAGTTCCTGTACGCACGCATCTATAAAGGAGCGGCGCTCTTCGAGCTTTTGGTGGATGTTCGTGACGAGATATTCGTATGCGCGCGGATCGAGATATTTCAGGCAGAGGTCTTCAAGCTCGCACTTCATCTGCGATATGCCGAGCCTTCCTGCAAGCGGGGTATATATTTCGAGAGTCTCTTTCGCGATGCGCTGCTGGCGCTCGTCGGAGAGGAAATTGAGCGAGCGCATGTTGTGCAGCCTGTCGGCAAGTTTGATTATTATAACGCGCACGTCGTTCGCCATGGCGACGAATATTTTACGGAAGTTTTCTATATCCTCCTCTTCGTGCGTCTGATAGTGTATTTTGTCGAGCTTGGTCACCCCGTCGACGAGGGTGTATATCTCCTCGCCGAAGCGGTTGACGATGTCGTCTTTGGTGGCGGGCGTATCCTCTATCACGTCATGCAGAAAAGCCGCGGCGACGGTGGGCGCGTCGAGGCCTAAATCGATGAGTATTTCCGCGACGGCGCAGGGGTGAGTAAAATAGGGCTCGCCCGAAGCGCGCTTCTGGTTGGCGTGCATCTGCTCGGCATACTTATATGCCGAAAGCAGCATTTCCCGTTCTTCTTCGGGATAATTTTCGTATATCTTATCCAATACGCTCTTCATACAAACTCTCAAAGGGCATGCGCTTTTAAAACGCGCTGCCTCGGTCTTAAGCGGCGCCGCGGCGGCTCGCGCCTTGTCATGCACCGCTTTTAAGCGACGAAACGGCAACGTAAAGCGGCGAATTTTTAAGGTCTGTCTTTACCCCCCTGTACACGACGAGGCGGCCTTCCTTAAAGGCGACGAGCCCGAGCTCCTCGAAAACCTTTACGGCGAACAGCAGCTCGCCCGCCGCGTACGGCGCAGACGAAAAGAATGCGACTTCTTCGGCAGAGCAGCCGTCGAGCGTGCCCGAATTTGCCGAAATATAGGAAAATATCTTTAAAAGGTGCCCGCGCGTGCAATCTATGCTCAAAAGCGGAGCAAGGCCGCTTATATCCGAGCACACGATCACCTCTCTGCCTGCAACCGACGGGATGCCTATCCCGAACGGCTCATCGAGCCAGACTATGCGCCGATAGCCCGAAAAGTCACAGTCCGGCCGCGGTGACACGAGCACGGTATCGGCCAGATTTTTTGACGAGAGCTGAAAAATGTCGGCAAACAGCTTCCCCGCATTTTTATAACGGGAGAGAGTGCCGTAGTCCTCGGCGATATACAGCGTTCCGTAACCGCCGTCCTCGGCCGCCATCATGGCGTCGATCTCGCCGGAAGTCATATATGTGCGCACGCACTCCGTTTCGGCAAGGCATGCGCGCGAAACGGCGTTTGCCGAAATAAATTCCGAGGCGTACCTGCCAACTTCCGACGAATATATCACGTCGCGCACGAACCCGCGGATGTATTCCCTGCCGCGGAAACGCGACACGTTGTATTCGAACACGAGCCGCTTGGGTGCGGGGCACTTTAAAACTTCGGAATACCTCGCCCCGCCGAAAAACATCATCTCCATTCCGCCGCATTTGAACGTAAGGTGAGGAGAGAGCGGCTTTAACGCGCGCACGCGGCATTCGCACGCGTCCACGGCAAAGACCGGCCGCTTGTTGCCCACGCCGTACGGCTCGAACGCTTCGAGCTCGCGCGCTATCTTTGCAAAACTTTCGCCGTCGGAAAGGCGGTTGACGTATACCGTCGGTATGAAGTCCTCGGCGGTGTACGCACGCTCCATGTATTCGTTGAGAGCGCGTTCCAGAGGGGCAAAATTTTCCTCTGTGACGTTGACGCCCGCAGCCTGGGCATGGCCGCCGAATTCACTTATGAACTCAGAACATGCCCTGAGCGCTTCGAATATGTTTACCCCCTCTATGCTGCGCGCCGAACCCTTAAGGACGCCGTTATTGTTGACGAACAGTATGACGGGCCTGCCGTACTCCTCCACGAGGCGCGCGGCGACTATGCCGACGAAGCCCGAGTTCCAGCTTTCGTCCCAGAGCATTATTATCCTGCCGTAGGCTCCGCGCGAGGCAAGTTTGGCCTTGGCCTGAGAATACAGCTCGTCGCACCTGAGCTGCCGCTCCTGGTTATACGACGTTAGCAGCGCCGAAAGATCGAACACCGCCTTTTCGTCGGTCTCGGTAAACAATCTGAGCGCCGAAGCCGCGTCGCCCATCCTGCCCGCGGCGTTTATCTTGGGGGCTATGCCGAATGCGAGGGCGTGCGCGTCGACAGCGTCCTGCGACTTCGACAAAAAGCCGGAAAAGCATTTTCTGGGCGATCTGTTTATAAGTTTAAGCCCCTCGGCGACTATGTCGCGGTTTTCGCCCGTGAGGGGCACGCTGTCGGCCACGGTGGCCAGAGCGGCAAAATCGAGATATTTATAGGCATCGCGCCCGTTGAGCGCGCACGCCACTTTGAACGCAACGCCTGCGCCGCAAAGGTTGTCGTACGGGTAACCGTCGTCGAATTTAGGGTTGATACATATGCAGTCGGGGATATTTTCGGGCAGCTCGTGATGGTCGGTGACGATGACCTCGCACCCGCTCTCCTTTAAATAGTCGACCTCTTCGGCATTGGAAATGCCGCAGTCTACCGTGACGACGAGCTGAGGGAAATAGTCCTCGAATATTTCGTCGATGGCGGCGACGCTCATCCCGTAGCCGTTCCTGCGCTCGGGCACGTACACGCGCGCGTTCACGCCGAAATCTTTGAGCGCTCCCCCCATGATAGTGGCGGCACACACTCCGTCGGCGTCGTAATCGCCGTAGACGAGCACGTCCCACCCCTCTTCGCGGGCAAGTTTGATGAGTTCGCACGCCTCCTTCATGCCGCGCATCTTGTACGGGGAAACAAAACCGTCCATGGAGGGATGCATGAAAGATGCCGCCTTTTCGGCCGTATCTATCCCCCTGCCGTACAAAATCGATGCCGACGTAAAAGTGAGGCCGCACGCCGCGGCAAGCGCGCTTATTTCGCGCTTTTGCTCGTCGGTAAATTCAAATTCCGGTAGTATTCTCTTCATCTGGTCATAACAAATCCGGCGTTCCGCGGCCGTTCGGCACACGCGCGAAGCGGGCGCACGGAAAATCCGAAATAAGCAAAAAAGGCGAGGTTACGCCCCGCCCTTTTAATTTTTTGATTATTCGGCGGTATCAGCCGCTTTTTTTGCGCCGCTGTACCTGGAGACCTTGCTTGCCGCATGCTTATCGGCACGCAACTTGAGGCGCGAATATATCGCGGGAGTAAGGAACAGGCAGCCGTACTGGCATGCGGCGACGGCCAGAACGCCGGCCGCGCAGGGCATGAACAGGCCGAAGATGCCGGCACCCGCGAACAGGCCGAGCACAAGCACGAGAACGAACGCCGAGGCGAGAACGACGTTGACGAACGTTACGGGCTTGAACGCCTCGCCGAGGGAGACATCTACCTGCTCGAACGAAGGCATCGACTTGTAGCTGTCCTGCTTGAAGTTCTTGCGCATTTTATCGAAGAGCATGCCGCAGCATACCATCGTGAGCAACACCGCAAACACCGCCACCGCCACGACCGAAACGGAGATCTGCACCCTTGTTATGGCAAGGAGCGCAAGGAAAATGAGAAGGTTGTGAAGGTCGGCCACGAACGCGGCTATCGCCATGGTGAATTTGTATCTGATGGCAAAATACACAAACTGGAACACCACTGCGGCGGCAAGCGCGATGCCTGCATACATCATGTCGTCGGTGCCGCCGAACCTGCCTTCGTTCTCCGAATAGGAGGCCGACCCGAGCAGACCGGCCGCTATGCCGACCTGTTCGTCTATACCTTCGGCAGCCGCTTTCAGCGCATCGCCGTCGGTAGACGCGGTGAACCTGTATTCTATCTGGTCGCCGCCCGAATTTTCGGCGGAGACGGCGGTGTAGTAGCCGACGCCGTTTTCTTCGAAGATCTCCTCGCAGATGCCGGAGACCTCGTCGTAGGTGGCGGGCAGCGAATATTTTACCGTTACGGACTTATAGGAAGCATAGCCCGCGCCCGAACCGAAGAATCCTCCGGCCACAAACTGGCACACGAGCCCGACGGCAAGGCCGACGGCGACTATAAGAGCCGAAACGATTATGAAAAGATGCATTTTAGAGGAAACATTGAGCTTATTCATCGTCTTCGAACGCCTCCCTCTTGAAACCGCAGAATTTGAATTTATCGCGCGCCGGCGACATTACCGCATACCACATGAACCTTGCGAACCAATACAATACGTAGGACGCGAGCGTTCCTATGAGCAGTATCACGCCGCACGCGGCGACTTCGCCTGCGCCGATGAGCGCGAGCATCACCGAAATGACGAGCAATACGATGTGTATCTCCAAAATGCCCGAAAGCGTCTTTTTATAGCCGAGCTTTACCGAAGCGGGTATCGTCCTGCCTTCGAGCGTCTCCCTGCGTACGGCTTCATATGCCCAGAAATTGCAGCCCGCGAACGCGGCGAACGTGAGGAGAGCGGTAAACACTCCCGCAAGAGTGAGCGTGACGCCCGTAAGGTATACGACGGCTATCATCACCGAAGAGAAGAGAAGCGCAACGAGAGAGAACACCGCGCCGAGCGCCCTATAGCGCGCGACCGCGTATGCCGCGAGCGCGGCAAATATCACGAGTGCGGCTATGGCGGTAAGCATTGCGGCATCGGCGCCCGAGGACGACGTGCCGTATATGACTTCGTCGAACTCGTATACGGCCGCAAGCACGTTGCCTTTGGCAACCGAATCGACGAGCGCCGCATAGTTGCGCGCCGTCTCCTCGTCGCCGGCCTGGATATAGAAGCTCGACTCCGTCATGGCGCTTTCGCAGGTGAGGTTTATTATGTTGGTCTCGCCGACATAGAACCTGACGTAGGTGTCATCCGAGGATGCGACGGCCTGCGTTGCCCTTTCGAACTCTTCCATCCCGTCTTTGGTGAGGTTTATCTTTACCGCGTAAACGCCGCCGCCCGACTGGAATGTGGCACCGGAGATTATATCGGATATATCGTAGCGCGAGTCGATTATATTATAGGTAGTGGTGGCATGCTCGTCCGCAGCCTGTGCGGAAGAAACGTCGTCCCACTCGCCTATGCTGCGGGTGTTGTTCCTGAGGGTGAGATCTCCGCCTTGGGTAAGATAGTTTATTGCGTTGCTCGCATAAGTTATCTCGCCCGTGACAGACGAAGTATCGACGCCCGAATAGGCCGCATAGGTGAAGTTTGTGGGGACCGACACCTTTATCGCGCAGCCGTCGACAACGCCGACGGAATAGGATGTATAGCCCCTGACCGCAAATCTTGCGGAAATTATGTCGGCATCGGAGGCAGTCTGCTTTGCAAGAGCTTCGAACGCGGCTTCGTCGGAGCCTGCGCCGAACGACGAGAGCAAGTCGCGCTCCACATAATACGCGCCGCTTGCCGTGGCAACGTATTTTTCTTCATACTCGGCAGCCTTTTCGTCGTTTTCGACAACGGTGAACGAGTATTCTTCGGAGGTGATCACTCCCTCGGGAAGGAGGGTGGTAAACGCGTCACCCGAAAACTCGCTGCCGAGATGGATGTTCGACAGCATTGAATTGTACCTGTGTACGCCGTCGGAAAGGTCGCACGAAACAACGCCGAACAAAAAGAGCGCGAGCGTTGCCAGCACGACTATGGCGGTTATTACGGCAGATTTAATCTTGCCCATCTGCATTCTCCTTATCGTCCCGAACGGCCGTGTTGTTTGCGGCCGCCTGCGAATAAACGAAAATTAACTTCTATATTATAGTTGATTTTATACGCGTCGTCAATCAATTACCCGTTTAATAAGGCAAAATTTAGACGAAATTATTAAATTTGCGCACGACCGTTTCAGCGCGACGCCGCGGCGAGACGCTTTTTTTCGGCGAGGATGTGCATGGCGCACTCTATGCGCTTTTTCATCATCGCGCACGTTATTTCGTAAGGCTGCTCTATATCGCCGTTGAAATTGTAGTTGTTTGCGCTGCAGCCGCCGCTGCATATGAATTTGGCGAAACAATCTTTGCAGCCGGCGCGGGTAAACAGGCAGGAAGAGGCGAACTTGCCGCGGATATCGGCGTCGAGCCTGCCTTCGTAGACGTTTCCCATATAAAAATCGGCGTTGCCCGCAAACTGATGGCAGGGATACAGGCTGCCGTCGGGCGTGACCGAAAAATATTCGTTCCCCGCTCCGCACGCCGAAACGCGCTTTGAAAGGCAGGGCCCTCCCTCCAGGTCGATGTTGAAATGGAAGAAATTGAAGCCCCTCCCGTTCCTGTACGCCTCGAGATACTTTTCGCACAGCGTTTCGTACTCTTCGCAGATGCGGGGAAGATGCTCCTTCCTTATCTGCAGGTCGGGGATGTCGGTGACGACGGGCTCCATCGATATGGAATCGAAGCCGCTTTCGGCAAGGAACATGACGTCGTCGGAAAAGTCGAGGTTCTTTGCCGTGAACGTCCCGCGGACGTAGTAGCTCTTGTCGCCGCGCGTCTTTACGAAATTTTTTATGTTTTTGAAACAGATATCGAAGCTGCCCCTGCCGTTCACCGTTTTGCGTATAGCGTCGTGCACCTCGGGCCTGCCGTCGAGCGAGAGAACGACGTTCTCCATCTCGCGGTTGAAAAAGTCGGCGGCATCGTCGTTTAAAAGCACGCCGTTGGTAGTCGTGGTGAACAAAAACTTCTTGCCGAACTTTTCGCCCTGCTCGCGGGCGTAGGCGACGACGTTCTTGATGGTGTCGAGGCACATGAGCGGCTCGCCGCCGAAAAAGTCGGCCTCCAGCACCTTTCTCCCGCCGCTGTTTTCGATAAGAAAATCTATCGCCTTTTTGGCGGTCTGTTCGCTCATGAATTCACGGGAGGAATGATAGGCCCCTTCGTCGGCGAAGCAATAGCGGCACCGCAGGTTGCAGTCGTGACAGATATGTATGCACAGCGCCTTCACCTCGCAAGATTTTACGGGGCAGGCTTCGGGCTCGGGCGCATACAGCAGGCCTTCGCCCCTGAGCGTTTCGACGTCGGCCGCCGCTGCCGCCGCATCGGCGGGGGAGAGTGCGGGCCTTTCGCCCCTCTGGACGGCGGAAAGATAGGCCGCGGTGTTGTCGTCGCACTCGTGCAGGCTGGCGCTGCCCGTATCGTATATATAGTTGTGCGTTTTATACTTGAATACGTGTATCATGGCATACCATAAAAAAAGCGCCCGCACTGTTGCAAAAATTCAGCGCCGTCGCCGGCGCCGGATCACGAGGGCGCATATTAAAGGAGCAGAAAGTTTCTGCTCCTTTAAACCTTAAAATTTACTTGGTTTCTTTATCGGGCCTTTCTTCTCTTGTGATCCTTTCGCAGCTCTGATTGCCGACCGTGCAGCTCGTTTTGCAGGCCGACTGGCAGGTGCTCCTGCATTCGCCGCAGCCGCTGATCTTTCTTTCGGAAGGTTTTGCTATAGTTTTTATCATAACCGTACTCTCCTTTGCAAATCTTTTTTTATATTATAAGGTAACAAGCGGGAAAAATCAAGCGATTTTTCCAACTTTCAGCCTCTGCCCGTCATATTGACGGCTATAACGCCGCTTATACCTCCGGCAACGGCGCCGAGCGCCATTTCGAGCACGAACGTCCAGGCGAGCGCGAACGTGGCGGAGACCGCCGAAAAGAGAAGGAACGTGGCGACGACGGCGCAGGCCCCGTATACGGCGCCCTTTGCGAGCCCCCTGCTGCCGCGTATGAAGATCATGCCGCCGAACGCGATGGCCGCCGTTTTGAGCACCTGGTTGACGGGCTTTATGACCTCCGAAGGCAGCCCCGTCATGCCCGCCACGAACGAAAAAACGAGCGCGCAGAGCAACGAAAAAATGGCTGCCGCCAAAGTGGCTTTTAAGATCTGAAAAACGTTTTCGCGCATAAAAAACCTCCGCACAGTTTAAAACTATGCGGAGGCATGACCGTTTATGAACGGTTTTACTCTTTATCCTGCTTTTTCTCCGCGGGCGCGGACTCCTCGCCCGACTCTGCGGCGGGCGCCGTTTCGTCGAAAGGTTCCTTCCCTTCCGCGGCCTTATCTTTTTCGGCAGACTCTTCGTCCTTGCCGCCCTTGCCGTCGCCGCTCTCCTTCTTTTCCACAACGGCGTCGGTCTGATAGATGGCCTGCTTATCGAATTTGAGGTAGCACTTCCCGCTCGCCTCGGAACCGGTCTCGAGCACGAAAGTGTTCTCTTCGGGATCGACCTCCACTACGATGCCGCATATGCCGCCTATAGTTTTGACCTTGTTGCCGGGCTTGACGGCATTCATCAGGTCTTCCGCTTCCTGCTGCCTCTTCTTGTTCTTGCGGGAAGAGAAAACAAAGAATACGACTATTATTACGATGAGGACGCCGAACACCACCCATGTCATCCATGCAGAGTTCGTGCCGCCTCCTTCTTCCGCCAAAAGAGCATTTAACATGACTTGAACTTTTACTCCTTGATAATTGCTTGCTAACCTAACTATACAATTTTTGGAAATTTTTTGCAAGCGATTTTAAAGCTAAAATGGGGCCCGAAAAAAACTTTCACAGCGTTTTCAAAAAATCATCGACCGAAAACGCTAAAAAGCGCCGTATTCCGCATAAAAGCCCTTTGCGAAATCCTCTAAACTGTCGGCAAAAATGGACTCGCGCATGTCGCGCATGAGTTTATGCAGGAAAGTTATGTTGTGCAGGCTGAGGAGCATTGCCCCGAGCATCTCGCCGACGTTTACGAGGTGGCGCAGATATGCCTTGGTGTAATTTTTGCAGCAACAGCAGCCGCACTTTTCGTCGAGCGGGGAAAAATCTTCTTTGTACGCGCCGTTCCGCACCACTATCTTGCCGCCCGAAGTGAGCGCCGTGCCGTTGCGCGCCACCCTCGTCGCGAGCACGCAGTCGAACATGTCTATCCCCCTCTTCACGCCCTCTATAAGGCAGTCGGGAGAACCCACGCCCGTAAGATAGCGCGGCATGCCTTCGGGAAGCAGCGGCTGCATGAGATCGAGAATTTCGTACATGAGCGGCTTGGGCTCGCCTACGGAAAGGCCGCCTATGCCTATGCCGCACTCGGCAAACGGCAGGGCTCGCTTCAGGCTCTCTATACGGAGGTCGCCGTACATGTTGCCCTGGACTATGGGAAACATCACCTGGTCGTCGCGCGATCTTGCCGCCGCGCACCGCTCGAGCCAGCGGGAGGTGAGCTCCATGGCCTCCTCCGCCATGGTGTGCGTGTAGCCGTATTCGCTGCACTGATCGAACTGCATTATTATGTCGGCGCCCAAATTTTCCTGTATGGCTATCGACTTTTCGGGAGTGAACAGGTGGCGGGAACCGTCGATATGCGAATTGAAGTATACGCCCTCTTCCCTTATCTTGTTGAGTTTGGTGAGCGAAAATACCTGGAACCCTCCGCTGTCGGTAAGTATGGGGCCGTCCCAATCCATGAACTTGTGCAGGCCGCCCGCCTTTGCCACGATCTAGTCGCCGGGGCGCATACACAGATGGTAGGTGTTTGAGAGCACCACCGAGCTGCCCGCCTCCTTCAGATCGCGCGGCAAAACGCCCTTTACCGTAGCCTGCGTGCCTACGGGCATATACACGGGCGTGAGAACGTCGCCGTGCGGAGTATGAAAAACGCCGGCGCGCGCGCCGGTATGTTTTTCGACATGTTGAACTTCAAAAGAAAAATTTTTCGACATCTGTCACCTGCAAATCGGAAAAAACGAACGATGGCCCGTCAACGGCCGAGCGAAACCGTGAACGAGGCAAATAAACGCGATGCTTATACGATCATCATCGCGTCACCGATGCTGACGGGAAGCAGGAATGAGGATCGGAGAAGCGAGCAGGTCGAGGAGCGGGCGGAAGCCGCGAGGAAGCGTACACAGACGTACGTGACCGAGCGGAGCCGTAACCGCGACAAAGAGATGCGACGCTTATACGATCATCATCGCGTCACCGAAGGAGAAGAAACGATACCTCTCCTCCACGGCCGTTTTGTAAAGTTTTAGTATCTTTTCCCTGCCGACCATGGCGGCGACGAGCATTATGAGCGTGCTCTCCGGCAGGTGGAAGTTTGTTATGAGCGCGTCTACGCATTTGAATTTGTAGGGCGGGTATATAAATATGGAAGTGTTGCCGCGGCAGGGCTCTATCATGCCGTCGTCCTTCGCCGCGCTCTCCAGAGTGCGCACCGACGTGGTGCCGACGGCTATGACCCTGCGCCCCTCGCGCTTGGCGCGGCTTATCGTTTCCGCCGCCTCGGCGCCGACTTCGTAATATTCGCTGTGCATCTTGTGGTCGGTTATCGCGTCTTCCTTCACGGGGCGGAAAGTGCCCAACCCCACGTGAAGGAGCACCTCGGCGACCTCCACGCCCATACCGCGTATCTCTTCGAGCAGCGCGGGAGTGAAATGCAGTCCCGCCGTGGGCGCGGCGGCAGAGCCGTCGACCTTGGCATACACCGTCTGATAACGGTTTTTGTCTTTGAGCTTTTCGCGGATATACGGAGGCAGAGGCATGGAACCCACCCGCGCGAGCGCCTCTTCGAAAACGCCGTCGCATTCGAAATCGACTATCCTCTCGCCGCTGTCGGTGACGGACGCCACCGTGAGCGAGAGCCCCTCGTCCACGGCAAGGCGCGTGCCCGGTCTGCACTTTTTGCCCGGCTTTACCAGAACTTCCCACCTGAGCGCGGAAATGCGCTTTAAAAGCAGCACCTCAACCCTTCCGCCGTGCTCCGTATGCGCAAAGAGCCTTGCGGGCAACACCTTGGTATTGTTCACGACGAGCACGTCGCCGGCGCGCAGGTATTCCTTTATGTCGCGGAATATCCTGTGCTCCGTGCAGTCCTTCGCCCTGTCGTACACCAAAAGACGGGAGGAATCGCGCGGCTCTGCGGGAGTCTGCGCTATGAGCTCCTCGGGCAGTTCGTAATAAAAATCGCTCTTTTTTAAATCGGTGGGCGCGCCGTGCGCCTCCACGTTAAGTATCTTCTCTTCACTCATCATCTTTATCGAACAACGAAAGCTGCGCCGCCTGCCGCTCGGAAAGTTTGTAGCCGAGATGCTCGTAGCCGCCGCGCAGTATCATCCTGCCGCGGGGAGTGCGGGCTATAAAGCCGAGTTGCAGAAGGTAAGGTTCGTACACGTCCTCTATCGTGCCCGCGTCCTCGTTCACGGTGGACGCGAGCGTCTCCAGCCCGACGGGCCTGCCGCCGAACTTTTCTATCATCGCGCGCAGGATGGCGCGGTCGGTCTCGTCCAGTCCGAGCTCGTCTATCTCCATCCTGCCGAGCGCGTAGCGGGCGTCGTCCAGGGTAACGGCGGCGCCGCCGCGTATCTGCGAAAAGTCGCGCACGCGCTTCAAAAGCCTGTTGGCTATCCTCGGCGTGCCGCGGGAACGCTTGGAAATTTCGGAAGCCGCGCTCCCGTCTATCGAAATGCCGAGCTTTGCGGCGCTCTTTAAAACGATCTCCTCGAGCTCCGACGGAGTATACATCTCCAGGCGGCAGATTATGCCGAAGCGGTTCCTGAGCGGCGTGGCTATCATGCCCGCCCTGGTGGTGGCGCCGATGAGCGTGAATTTTTTAAGCGAAAAGCGTATGTTGCGCGCGCTCGGCCCCTTGCCCACGATTATGTCGAGAGCGTAGTCCTCCATCGCCGAATAGAGTATCTCCTCCACGTTGTGGTTGAGACGGTGTATCTCGTCGATGAACAGCACGTCGCCGTCGTCGAGGTTGGTGAGTATGGCGGCAAGGTCGCCGCTCCGCTCTATAGCGGGCGCGGAAGTCAGCTTGAGCTGCCCGCCCATCTCGTTCGCGATGATGTGAGCGAGCGTGGTCTTGCCGAGGCCGGGCGCACCGTACAGGAGGACGTGTTCCAAAGCCTCGCCCCTCTCCTTCGCCGCAGCCATATAGACGTTCAGGTTTTCTTTTACCTTGACCTGCCCGACGTAATCGGCGAGAGTTTTGGGGCGCAATACGTTTTCTTCCACGTCGTATTCGCCCTTGGTGCTCCTGACCAGCCTCTCTCCCTCTTCGCCGTAATCTTCGTCGTCGAAAAACATAAAACACCTCTCACGGGGCCGCCGCCCGCAGACACGGAAGCTCCCCGGCCGCGCCGCGCGAGCGGGCCGCGGGCACCGCATCAAGTCACATTCCCTTCAGCGCTTCGCGTATGACGTCCTCTAAAGCAGTGGCGCCGCCCTCACGCGCACGCGCGACTGCGCGCGCGCTCTCCGCGCGGGTGAACCCCAGCGACATGAGCGCGACGAGCGCATCCTCGTCGCCGGCATCGGAAGGGAGCGCTGCCGTCCCGCTGCCCGCAGGCGGCTTTTCGGCCGTTTCCGCGACCTTCTCCCTCAGCTCGAGGATGATGCGCTCGGCAGTTTTTTTGCCGAGACCCTTTACGGCGCTCAGCCTCTTCACGTCGGAGGACGCTATCGCGACGGCGAGCGAATTTATATCCATTCCCGAAAGAACGGCTATGCCGAGCTTGGGCCCCACGCCCGAGACCGACACGAGTTTTAAAAACATATTTTTTTCTGCCGGAGAGGAAAAGCCGAACAGGCTGATGCCGTCCTCCCGCGCCTGAAGGCAGGTGTATACCTCTCCCTCGGTCTTGCCCGCAAGCCCCTCCGCCGCGGAGGCGGAACAGAGCACTTCGTAGCCTATACCGCCGGCCTCTATGAGAGCGGTACCGGAAGAGAGCGATAAAATTTTACCTCTTATATAACCTATCATATATCTCCTCACAAAAACGGCGCGCGGCAGCGCCTTCAGGCGCTAAAAAGCAGAGGGCGCGCACGGGCGCACGCACCGCGGACGGCCGAGCGGCAACTCGGAGAGATCGCCGTCATTTTATGTTGAACAATCTTCCGAAGCGGGAAGTGTGGGCGTGACACAGCGCGACCGCCAGCGCGTCGGCGGCGTCGTCGGGGCGAGGTATCTCGGAAAAGTGCAGAAGCGAAGTCACCACGTGCATCATCTGCACCTTGTCGGCCCTGCCGTAGCCGGTAAGCGCCTGCTTTATCTGCATGGGCGTATACTCGTACAGCCTGCCGCAATACTTTACGCATGCGAGCAGTATGACCCCGCGGGCGTGAGCGACGGGTATGCCCGTCGTTATGTTTTTAGAAAAGAACAGTTCCTCTACCGCCACTTCGTTAGGGCCGAACTTGTTCAATATCTTGTTGACGCCCTCCTCCAGCATGGCGAGACGGACGGGCAGCCCCTCGTCTTTGGGCGTGAGCACCACGCCGTAATCGACGGCGACGGCGTTTCCGTTCGGCTTTTTTTCTATTACGCCGTAGCCCATGGTGGCGAGGCCCGGATCTATGCCCAAAATTATCATAAAAGGAACACCGTATAAAAAAATACGCTTGATTAATCTCGATTTTTAAGTTATAATTATTAAAAACTTGCCGTTATACTCTATATTTTAGTTTAAAACTGCGAATAAGTCAATTTAATAAGAGGTGATTTTAACATGAAACTGTGGCAGGGAAGATTTGACGCGCCCACGGCGAAGGACGCCGACGAATTCAACGATTCGCTCCCCTTCGACAAAAAGCTGTGGCGCGAGGACATAACCGCCTCCGTGGCGCACGCAAAAATGCTCGGAAAGTGCGGCATGATCTCCGAGAGCGAATGCGACGAGATCTGCGGCGGGCTGGAAGCGATATACGCCGACATAGAGTCGGGCACGCTGGAGATAAAAGACGCCGAGGACATACACTCCTTCATGGAGAACGAACTCGTGGCGCGCATAGGCGAGAGCGGCAAAAAGCTGCACACCGCGCGTTCCCGCAACGACCAGGTCGCCACGGACTTCAGGCTGTACGTGCGCTCGTCGGCCGACAGGGCGATACGCTCGCTCTGCGCGCTCACCGAAAGCCTCGCCGAAAAAGCGGAATCCGGCCTGAAATACGTCATGCCCGGCTACACTCATCTGAGAAAGGCCCAGCCCATGTGCGCGGGTCACTTTTTCAACGCGTATGCCGAGATGTTTTTGCGCGACGCCGACAGGTTTTTCGCCTCGCGCAAGCGCATGAACGTGATGCCGCTCGGCAGCGGCGCGCTCGCCGGGACCTCGTACCCCATAGACAGGAACATGACTGCCGCGCTCCTCGACTTCGACAAACCGTGCGAAAATTCGCTGGACGGCGTTTCCGACCGCGACTTCGTGGCCGAATACCTCTTCGACGCGGCCGTTACCATGAGCCACCTTTCACGCCTGTGCGAAGATCTCATACTGTATTCGGCGGAGGAATTCGGGTATTTTGAAATACCCGACGCCTACTCCACCGGCTCCTCGATAATGCCGCAGAAAAAAAATCCCGACATACCCGAGCTGATGCGCGGCAAGACGGGCAGGATGTACGGACACCTGATGGCCATACTAACCACCCTTAAAGGCATCCCCCTCGCATACAACAAAGACCTGCAGGAGGACAAGGAGGGATTTTTCGACGCGGAGAAGCAACTTACTGCCTGCCTGGGGATAATGGCGGAACTGATAGACAATCTCATCCTTAAGGGCAACCGCATGAAAAAGGCGGCCGAGAGCGATTTTTCGTGCGCGACCGACGTGGCGGACTACCTTGCCAAAAAGGGCGTGCCCTTCCGCACGGCGCACTCGGTAACGGGACGGATAGTGCGCTGGTGCATAGCCGAAGGCCGCACCCTGCAAAACATGACCATAGAGGAATATCTCAGCTTCGACGAACATTTCGACGTGGACATCTGCGAAACGGTGCGCGCGAAGAACTGCGCCGAGGCGAGGACTTCGTACGGCGGCGCCTCTCCCAAGAGCGTAAAAGAAAACATCCGCTCCATAAAAAAGAGGCTGATGAAATATATTACGGACTGAACAAAACGGCGCAAACGGACAGAGCAACGCAAAAGCGCGCCCGCGGCGGACGATATCCGCCGCGGGCGCGCTTTGTTTTTTATGCAGGGGACAGACCGTGCCGCCTGCAAAGCGCGCGGGTGCTTGCCCCCGCAGCGCAGCTAACTGACTTCCGTGGAAAAACAGCCGGAAAATTTTGACCGCCTTTACGAAAACGATGGCCCGGACGGCCATCAGGGCAAAGCGCCCGAAGGCGACGGCTTTAATAGCCGTCGTATCCGAGCAGGTAGTTGCATGAGCATCCGAGGGCTTCGGCAAGCCGCACGATGGCGGAAGCCGTTGGTTCGCATACCTCCTTTTCCCAAAGAACTATCATCGGCTGACTGCAACCCACCATCTTTGCAAGCTGGGCCTGCGTAAGGTGATTTTCCGCTCTGAGTTCCCGTATCCGTTGTGCAATTATCATTGAGTTTAGCGTAGCACATAAACGGGAAAGATTCTTGAAAAAATTATAAAACTTATGAAAAATCGATAAATTTATGCAAAACATTAAGCGCGCCCCGCACATTATTTATGCGTCTTACCGCCGTGCGGAGCCCCCGGCATGCGCCCGACGGAGCGCGCCCGTTAAGATTTTCACCGCGACGGATGAACGCTATTTTTCATTCAGCCCGTAACTTTGCGCAAGCGCCCGAAAAGCCGGCAAGGAGCGCTCTATCATGTCTGCCCCTACGCAATAAGCTATGCGCACATACCCCTTTACGCCGAAATCGTCGCTCGGGACGAGAAGCAGCTCGAACTTTTTCGCGCGTTCGGCAAACGCCGCGGCGTCGGGCTCGGGCGACCTGACGAAAAGATAGAAGGCGCCCTGCGGCCTGACCACCTCATAGCCGTACCGTTCGAGCTCCGAAAGCAGCCTGTCGCGGTTGCGCTCGTATGCGGATATATCGGAGGTCCTGCCCATAAGGCGAGTGCAGGCACGCTGCAGCAGCGAAGGAGCGCACACATACCCGAGCGCCCTGCCCGCGCCGCACACGGCCGCAAAAAGGTCGTCCCTTTGGGCGGCCTTGGGATTAAGCGCGATATAGCCTATGCGTTCGCCGGGCACGGAGAGGCTCTTCGAAAAGGAGTAGCACACAACGCTGTCGTCGTAGAAGTTCATCACGTACGGCACCTCCGCTCCGCCGTACACGAGCTCGCGATAGGGCTCGTCGGCGATGAGGTACACGGGAGAGCCCGTTCTTTCGGAATGCCTGCGCAGGACGGAACATATCGCGGCGATCTCGTCCGCGGAATAGACGACTCCGCTCGGATTGTTCGGCGAATTGATTATCACCGCCTTTGTCTTTCGCGTGAGCGCCGCCGAAAGGGCCGACACGTCTGGCGCGAACGTACCGGGCAAGGACGGTACCGCCACGAATTTTGCGCCCGCCTGCCCCGCAAACACCTTATATTCGGGAAAATACGGCGCAAAAGCGAGCACTTCGTCGCCCGCCCCGCACAGCGCGCAAAGCGTTATCGTTACGGCAGCCGCCGCACCGCACGTCATGTATATGTCGCCCGCCGTGACGGGGCAGCCGAATGCCGAATTAATGTAGGCGGCGACGGCCGCGCGCGCTTCGGGCGCGCCGGGCGCGGACGTGTAGCCGTGCAGCGAAAGGGCGTCTCCCCCTGCTATGAGGCCTGAAAGCTCCCTTTCAAATTCCTCGGGAGGCGGCACGCACGGATTGCCGAGAGAAAAATCGAAAACGTTTTCCTCCCCTATCTCCGCCTTGCGCGCAATGCCGTATTCAAACAACTCGCGTATGACCGAGCGCACCCTGCCGAGCGCGACGTACCTTTCGTTCAGCACAGATCTGTACCTCCGCATTCAGAATATATACCATTATACCACCTCGTTTTGCATATTGCAACAACAAAAATCGGGCAACGATCTGCCGCCCGACATGTATTTTATAATGTTTTATCTCACGCATAGTACATCGTAAAGAAACAAAAATACGAAAAACGCTTCAGTTTGCGAGCTGTTTTCGGAAGCGGGAAAGGATCTTGCTCTCTATTCGCGACACCTGCACCTGCGAAACGCCGAGAAACGACGCCACTTCGCTCTGCGTCATATCGCGGAAATACCTGAGCATGATCACCTTTCTGTCGCGCTCGTCGAGCTCGTCTATGGCCGCCTTCAACTGAATGGCCTCTATCATATCCTCCTGCCTGTCCTCCGAGGGGATGCGCTCGCCGAGTTCGCACGTGGACTCGTCCTTGTACTCGCCGCGATCGGAAAGCGAGACGGGCATGTGCTGCGAACCCATCGTGAACACCACCTGGCTTTCGGAAATGGCAAACCGCTCCGCTATGGCCTTGATGCTCGGCTGACGGCCGTTCGCCGCGGAGAACTCCTCCACGAATTTGTTTATCGCCTTGGCTTCGGCCTTTATCGCGCGAGAGACCTTGATGCTGCCGTCGTCGCGCATGAACCGCTTTATCTCGCCGGCTATCATCGGCACGGCATACGTGGAGAACCGCACCCCGAAACTCTGGTCGAAGCCGTTTATGGCTTTTAGCAGGCCGAGCCCCGCAAGCTGACACAGATCGTCGTATTCGACGCCCTTACCGAGATATCGGCGGACTATAGATTTGATAAGGTTGGCGTTTTCGGTGAGCAGCACCTCTTTGGCGGCATTGTCGCCCTCTTTGGCTCGCGCGATCAATTGATTGGTCTGACATACATCAAGCATTCTCGACTTCCGGTTCAAAGCGTTTCGTCATACACACCAGCGTGCCCTCCCCCTCTTTGGAGCTTACCGAAAATTCATCCATGAAAGTCTGCATGATGGTAAAGCCCATCCCCGAGCGCTCGTCGGAGGGAAGCGTCGTAAAAAACGGTTGCAGCGCGGCGTTCACGTCGGCTATGCCGGCGCCGCGGTCGCCCACCCTGATATGTAATGCACTGCCATCGGTGCGGCACTCCACGGTTACCATCCCGCTCTTGCCTCTGTATGCGTGCACCGTGCAGTTCGTCACCGCCTCCGAAACGGCCGTTTTGACGTCGGACAACTGCGACAGCGTGGGGTTGAGCGGCAGGCAGAAGGCAGCCACGGCATCCCGCGCGAAAGCCTGGTTTTCGGGCAAAGATAAAAATTCAAGTTTAAGATAGTTCTCTTTCATATTGCGTTCCTTCATTTCGTTTTCGGCATGATCGAGTATATCCCGCTCAGGCCGAGCAACTTGTCGGCGTGAAAGGGCGGGGCCTGGATAAATACCGGGATACCGAACGCAGCCGCCTTTTTATATCTGCCCATCAAAAAACCTATCACTGCCGAATCCACGAAACTCACCGCCTCCATATTGAAAATTATTCGGGCAGCCCGCATGTTGCCCTCTATTATCCTGTCGCACTCTCTGCGCACCTTGTCGGCGCCATAACTGTCGATCTCGCCGCTCAGATACAGGCAGAGATCATCCCCGCGAAGCGAACCTTGCACTGTCATCAGTCTTTCTCCGTGAACTTTTTACGGCGGAGCGCCCGCGTTCCGCTTTTTATGAATGATACTATACCGGCGCGCAAGAATGCGCGGGTATTACGGCGAATGACGACGAAGCAGGGCGAAAACGCTCCCCCGTGCGAACGGGACCTTAACATGCGTTTTAAAAGGCGCAAAACGGCGCCTTCAAAAAAAATATAAATTGACGACAAAAAAAGCAAAAAAATACTTGACAAAAAATACCGATTATATTATTATATACAAGCGCGTTCGGGTGAACGACTTACGCGCCGATGGGGGCCTTTAGCTCAGTTGGTTAGAGCTACCGGCTCATAACCGGTTGGTCCGCGGTTCGAGTCCGTGAAGGCCCACCACCCTATTTGGCCCGATAGCTCAGTTGGTTAGAGCGCCAGC
>CALVQA010000025.1 GCA_944354725.1 uncultured Clostridia bacterium | reverse complement strand
TGGGCGATTCGCCCGTCGGGCCGTTCGAATACGGCGGTACGATAGTTTCCAACGGCGATATCGGCCTTTTGGAGGTGCACAACGGCCCCAAAACGGCGTCTAACTATACGGGCAACACGCACGGCGGAATACTTACCCTCGGCGATAAAAATTACATATTCTATCACAGGCAGACCAACCGCAACTGCTTTTCGCGGCAGGGTTGCGCCGAAGAGATAACCATAGGGCCCGACGGAGCCATAAGCCAGGTGGAAATGACGAGCTGCGGGCTGAACGGCGGTCCGCTCGCAGGCGACGGCAGTTACGAGGCGAGGATAGCCTGCAACCTCACGTCGCGCAAGGGCGGAAGGTTCCATTCCAAGCCGCTCGGCAAAAACAGGGCGGGCTGTCATCCCTACTTCACGCAGAGCGGAAAGGACAGGGAGCGCGACGGCGACCAGTATATAGCCAATTTCTGCAACGGCGCCATGGCGGGCTTCAAATATTTCGACATAAAGGGCCTCGCCCGCATAGGCGTTACCGGCTGCGGCAATGCCGACGGCGTTATCCGGGTAAGGAACGAGCCGTTCGGCGCGGTGGTCGCGGAGATCGCCGTGAGCCCTGCCGAAGAGGAAAAGACGTTCTACGGCGAATACCGCGGGGGCGACGGCGTGAAAGCGCTGTACTTCACCTTCCTCGGCAAAGGCAAACTCAAAAAATTTACCCGCATAGTTCTGTGCCGGAACAAATGACGCCCGCGTTGCGGGCGCGAGGCGGTCTGCTTTTGCAGGCCGCCGTG
Organism: uncultured Clostridia bacterium; assembly: GCA_944354725.1. GTDB lineage: Bacteria > Bacillota > Clostridia > Christensenellales > Borkfalkiaceae > Coproplasma. Next base: position 18,950 of record CALVQA010000025.1, on the reverse strand, counting down.
CTCTTTTATTTCGGGACATTAAGGCCGGCACGCCTGCCGCGGCTGCCGTGCGACGGCACGGCCGTTTGAGCGGGCCGCCGCATAAAAAATGTTGCAATTTAACAAATTAGCGTGCTTTTTAGAAAAAAATGCAATACGTTATGCAAAATTCTGCAATTGACATTGCGCGGACGGAGGGGGGTAAAATATTGGTGTTCTAAATAATGCGGGCAAAGGGCGTTCAGCCGGCAATTTATGCGCCCGTCCGCAAATAAAAATAAGAACGTTTCAGGAGGAACAATGAGCCAAACGGAGAACATCAAAGGTTTTTGGGAACGTTTCCGGAAACCGATTTGCGCTGTGATCATCGCCGTAGTGTCGCTGCTGTTTATCGGCAGCCTCTTTCTTGCCGTGTTTATCGGCGGCGAGCTCACGCCCGAATCTGAAACCGTTGCAACAAAGGGTCTTTTGCGCATCGACGAGGGAGAGTATTCCTCTTCCTACATAAAGGGCGACAAATTCAACTTTAACAAAGACGAGAGCAAGGTGCTTCTCGTTGCAAAAGATACCGTGCTCGACAAGGTGGTCAAGATCGATGACCTCCCCGGGCAGGAATACGGCTTCAGAGTGAACGGCGAGGGCGATATAATTTACGATCCTTCGCAGATAACCATCGACGAAAACGTCAAAACGGTAGACGTAGTGAGCAAACAGTATCCCGACGTGAAGACCACGCTCGATATAAACGTATATGCGTCTCTCGACGAGTCCAAGCTCGGCAGTTCCATAACTATGGAGGCAGAGCTTGCAGATCTTTTTACCGCGGGCGGAGAGTTGCTCACGCAAGAGCAGAAGGCTACGCTGCCCGATACGAACAAGCCCTACATTTCCAGCGAGGGCGCTACGCCCGACGGCCTCTCGTGCAGCGGCGGCGCGTGCATAAGGAACTTTTCATCGGGAATGAAGATGGAATTTACCTTTGCTTCGAGCGTTTCGGGCAGGTACGAACTTACCATAAAGGCATGCAAGAGGCCCTCCGATACCGAATTCGATTCGGGCGTAAACATGCTTGTCAACGGCGCCAAAGTGGCCACCGGCGTAACGGTGCCCGGCGCGGGCAGCGGCTATTTCTCGCCCTATGAGTTCACCGTTGAGATCAACGTTCAGCGCGGCCTCAACACGATAGTGTTCGAAAGCATCGGCGCAAACTGCAACCTCGACGCGCTCGTGCTCACGGCGGCGGAGGGCGTAAACGCATTCGGCGCCGCCGACGCGGTAGGTCCCCTGCTCAACGTAGAGCCCGAAGAGCCCGAAGAGCCCGAGCAGCCCGAAGAACAGCCTTCGGAGGAGCAGACTCCCGAAGAGGAGCAGCCCTCGGAAGAGGAAGGCACCGAAGAATAAGGAGGCAGACGATGACAGGTAATACTCAAAACGATCGTTCTAAAGGGACCCTCGCTTTTCTGGCGGAAGGGCTCAAGCGTAATTTCATGCAAAAGAGCGCGGGCTTCTACGTGGGCGCCGCGGCATGGCTTTTGACTTTTATACACACCATAGTCTATTCGTCGGTCCCCGGCGAGATATTCAGCGCGGGTGTGATAGCCGCGGGCGTAGTAGGCATAATACTTTTCCCCGCGCTCTCGCTCTTCAAGCGCACTTCGTCGCTCGCGCCCGTCGCGCTCATGGTATGCGACTTCATGTGCCTCATGTGCGCAGCAGGCGCCGACGGCATAATCGACTATCTCTCCACGCAGTTTTTCGACGGATTTTCGCTCGCAAAAATATTTGCGCTGCCCTTCCCCGTATGGTTCAGCGTGCTCTCTTTCGTGGTTTCGTTTATAGCCGCTTCCGTGGCCATATACCTTCCCCAGTATAAAAAAGAGAAGCCCGCCGAAGGGGAGAACGTGTAAGGAGGCCAACGATGAATTACAAAAACAAAAAAATAAATCTCGCGCTTAAAATTCTGTTTCACATATTCTTTGTGATGTTTGCGCTCATATCGGTCGCCGGCCCCATACTTTTGGGCAACGCCTCAATGGTGAACGGCTTTTTGGGGATAGTGACCGAAACCGGCTCCGGCGCGGGCTCCGGCGAAGATGGCAACATCTATTACGACACCAAGTTCAAAAACATGCAGGAAGTCAGGGAGGCCAGCCTCGACATCATAGAAGAGACCATGAAGGAAGGCGCCGTTCTGTTGAAGAACGACAGCGACGAAGACGGCAACGCCGCCCTTCCTCTCGGCAAGGGCGACTCCGTAACGCTGTACGGCGCGGCTTCCTACTGGTCGGTACATACCGGCCAGGGCTCGAGCGGCGTGGAGGACGGCGCCCTCAACGACAGGGTGACCTTCTACGACGGTCTCACGAACGCAGGTCTCACCGTCAACGGCGAGATGAACGAATACTACAAGAACAACGGCGGCGATTCCTCCGTTCTGGGCACCGGCGGTTCCGACTTCATCGGCGCCGACGGCCAGGAAACCCAGTTCGTTACCAAGGACATCGCATGGGACAGCCTTCCCGAGGCCAAGAACAGCGATGCCGATGCCGCCGTGTTCGTAATAGCCCGCAACTCGGGCGAAGCGGTCGACCTGTACATGGACACCACCATGGAAAACGGCGATCGCGTTATCGTAAGCAAGAGAAACAACAACAACCCCTCCGGCAGCGTGGGCGATTCGCTCTCCCTTACCGAGAACGAAAAGAGCGTGCTTGCGGGGCTCACAGCGCTCAAACAGGCCGGCACCATCGATAAGATAATCGTTATAATGAACTGCGCCAGCCCCTTCCAGTGCCAGTTCCTCGAGGACGAGGCATACGACATCGATGCCTGCGCATGGGTGGGCACGATAGGCACCAACGGCGCCACCGCCATAGGCAAGCTGCTCACCGGCGAATACAATTTCTCCGGCAAGACGACCGATACCTTCTGGGAAGAGAGCAAATACAACCCCGTATACTACAACTTCGGCAGCATCGAATACGGCAACTCAGGCGCGCTGCAGAACTATTTCGCCACTCTCAGCCAGTACAACAACAAGTTCTATGTGGTATATCAGGAGGGCATATACAACGGCTACAAGTATACCGAAACAAGGTATGAGGACTATGTGACCGGCGCGGAGAACGCGGGCGAGTTCGATTACTCCGAAGCCGTTACCTATCCCTTCGGCTACGGCCTCAGCTACTCCGAATTCAGCTATTCCAACATGAACGTAAAGGATAACGGCGACGGCACCTACACCGTGAGCGTAGACGTCACCAACAATTCCGAAGCGGACGGCAAAGAGGCCGTTCAGATATACGTTCAGAAGCCCTATACCGAGCTCGACCGCAAAAACGGCGTGGAAAAGCCCTCGGTAGAGCTCATCGGATTCGACAAGGTGGAGGTCGCCGCCGGCGCTACCGTCACCGCTACCGCCACCGTGCAGGAGAAGTATTTTGCCTCCTACGACGCCGACGTTGAAAAGACCTATGTGATAGGCTCGGACGACGCGGATGACGAATACCTGCTCATCGCCGCCAAGAACGCGCACGACGCCGTGAACAGCGCCCTCGCGTACAAGGGCTATACCCCCGAAAACACCGACGGCCGCATGGACGGCACCGGCGACGTGAACATGGTATGGGGCAAGCACATAGCATACGACAACACCACTTATTCCACCAACGAATTCATAGAGAGCCAGAACGAAAACTTCACGCCCGACTACGAGGGCCAGCAGGCAAATTACGGCGTGAGCAAGATAACCAATCAGTTTGAGGACGTCGACTTCAAAAAGGCCGGCATCTTCACCGACGAGGAGGAGGGCCAGAGCTACCTTTCCCGCAGCAACTGGACGGGTACCTACGGCATCCGCATAGAGCTCACCGCAAACGAGACGCTCGCTCTCGAGCAGGAGAACCCCGCCGTCGAGGAGGACGACATAGAATATCCCACCTATGACGAAGTGGGCTTCTATGAGAGCGCCGATACCTTCGACGAGGTCAAACTCATATACCTGCGCGGCAAAGATTACGACGATCCCCTTTGGGATACCCTGCTCGACAGGATGAGCTACGCCGAGACGTGCGCGCTCCTGCAGGACGGCCTTCGTCTCACGCACGGCGTGGAGTCGATAGCCGCTCCCAGCACTTCTCAGCAGAACGGCGCACTCGCTCCCGTGCACGCCCGTACCTACGGCCAGCTCCCTTCGCAGAGCGGCTTCAGGGGCTTTGCCGAGGACCTCGATCCCGAAAACCAGAGCCAGAAACCCGCGGTGTTCTGCTGCAACGGCATAGTTGCCGCCACCTATAACACCGACCTCATAGAGCGCCTTGGCGAACAGACCGGCGAAGAGTCTATCTGGGCGGGCTATAACGGCATATACGGCCTCGGCGTAAACATCCACCGCGGCGCATACTGCGGACGTACGTTCGAGTATTATTCCGAAGACGGCTTCCTCACCGGCGTTGCCGCGGGATACGAGACCGTGGGCCTGCACAAGCTCGGCGTGTTCGTGCTCGCAAAGCATGCGGTGCTCAACGACCAGGAGACGCACCGCGCCGGCCTCAACGTCTGGGCGAACGAGCAGACGATACGCGAGATCTATTCGAGGGCTCTCGAAGTTGCTATAGAGATAGAGCGCGAGTACATCGATGCTCCCATGCTCGGCGTTATGACGGGCATGAACCGCATAGGCGCGACGTGGACGGGCGGCCAGGGCTTCATAAACACCGTGCTCCGTGCCGAATACGGCATGAGGGGATACGCCATTTCCGACTATAACTCCTCCAGGCCCTACATGAGCCCCATACAGGGCGTGCTCTACGGCAACGACCTTGCCGACGGCAACCCCGCCGGCGCAAGGGGCGGCTACGACTACGACGGCAACGATATCCGCTTTGCCAGCTACGAGAGCGGGTACGGCGAGCTCGCGTGGTCCATGCGCGCGGCAGCCAAAAACATACTCTACACCGTAGTCAACAGCAATGCCATGAACGGTATAACGGGCGACATGTCGTTCTCTTCCATAACTCCCGCATGGCAGACGGCCGTTCCCGTCGTTACGCGCGTCGCGATGACCCTGTTCATCTGGAGCGCCGTGCTGTTCGGCCTGTGGTGGCTGTACGGCTTGTTCATGGGCATCCTCGACGACTATAAGAACAAGAACGCTAATAACAACAACGGCAACGAATATAAGTTTTAAAATGCGGGCGCGGGCGGCGCGCGGCGCCGCCCGCAACCTTCCGCATGACAGGAGGAACAATCAGTATGAGTAAAAAAATCAAGGCGGCGGTCTCCGCCCTTTTGGCGCTCAGCGTTGCCGCGTCCTTTCTTTCGGCGTGCAGCAGCGATAAGCCCGTACATACACATTCAATATATACCATGCCCGCAAAGGCGGCCACGTGCACCGAAGAGGGCAACGTGGAATACGATTACTGCCTGTATTGCGGCCAGTGCTATCTGAACGGCGAGGAGGTGGAGGCCTCCGAGGTGGTCCTGCCCGTAGACGGCAACAACCACACCGCCAAAACCGAATACGACAAAGTGCTTCCCACCTGTACGAGTACGGGCGTGAAGGCATATTGGTACTGCGCCGACTGCGATACGTACTGCATCGACGGCGTAGAGATGAACGGCAAAGAGAGCGGCGAAGAGGCGATAGCCGCCGCGCTCTCCATAGAGGCAGACCCTTCGGCGCATTCGCTCGTATCCGTGGCCCGCACCGAGCCCACCTGCGTTGTGGACGGCATGCTCGAACACATGCAGTGCGAGTATTGCGGAGCGCTCTTCAACGCGGAGGGCACTCAGGCGGCCACCGTGGAACAGCTTGCGATACCCGCTACGGGCGAACATGATTTCGGCGCGGACGACGGCGATTTCTGCCTGCTCTGCGATGCCTATAAACTGTATTACGACGAGACGGCTCCCGAAAAATATGCCGTGATAGACGCGGCCTGCAAATACGACTTCAAGGCGGCAAGCGCGGGCGCAATGCACGGCACGGACGCCGAAAGCAGGAGCGCGGCCGTAAAGGCCGTTCTGGAGGAGCGCATGTCTGCCTCCACGCAGTACGGCAGCGGCGCCACCGTCGAGTGCGTGAACGGCGAATGGATAGTGTCGAATACCAAAGACAGCCTCGTCGGCTCCTTCACGCGCTTTGCCGTGGACGACGGGGAGGGCAACCCCTATAAGGGCAAGTTCATCCTCACGTTCGACGTCGGCATCTCTCAGGCTGCCGAAATAAGCAGGCTGGGCATAAAGGTCGTAAGGGAATACAACAAGACCGAGGGCGACCCTTCCACAGAGGCGGTAGACCCCGTAGAGGGCGGCGTATTCTCCAAGCTCATAGGCACGAACTCCGCGGAAGAGAACAATCCCGACCGCGTGCTCGAACCGGGCGTCGTTTACCGCATGCAATACCTTGTAGAGACCACCGACGAGGATCAGATGGTGCAGCTGTTCACCCATATGGGCGCCACCACCGTTACTATATCCAACCTGCACATGCTTCCCCTTAAGGACGAGGCTCCCACGGGCACCGTTTCGGCGACGCTGCTCTCCTTCGGCGAGGCAAACGGCGCGGCGTCCTCCGCAGAGGTGTTCGGCGGCAACGATTTCTTCGACGCTCAGGCATGGGAGACCTTCGCCGGCGAGCCCTGCACCGCCGAGCAGCTCTACGACAGGGCGGGCAACCTCAGCTTCACGCAGGCCACCGCCGCGCGCTTCCCTCTCTTCTATGTCGCGCAGAGCGCCGACGGCGCGTTCACGCACATAGGCGACAAGGGCGAAAAGACCGACCTTGCGGGCGAGATCTACGGCAGGGCCTACACATATACGTTCACCGTAAGTTCCACGGGCGAGTTCGATCTTCTCTTCCTCGGAGCAAATGGTTCCCTTTCGCCCAAGGCGGAATCGGGCAGCGGCATATATCTCAACTTCGCCGCAGACGGCAAAGTCACGGTATACCACGGCTGCGCCGCGGGCAGCGCATATTATTCCTGGGGCGAATTCTCCGGCGCGAGCAGCTTTAAGATGAACGCGCAGAACTCCGTTTCGGTAACTTTGGTAAGGCTCAGCGGCTCCGAACTCACAGTAGCTCTTTCCGTGAACGGGCAGAAAGTCGCGTTTGCCGCGGAGAGCGTTGCAAATGCCGATAAATTCTCGGCCACCGAAGACGGCGCCTTCAAAACGTCGGGCGTGCTCTCCAAAACGGGCTTCGGCCAGCGCGTCGGGATATCTCCCGCAGAGGGCAGCACGGTAACGGTGAGCGGCATAGAGCTGCCCGGAAGCGGCTACTTTGCGGCCGTTTCGGTTACCGACGGCAAGATAAACGGCCAGAGCTCGCTCTATGCAGAGATAGGTTCCGAAGTCACCGCCGTGGCGGACGATAAGGAAGGCTATAATTTTGCGGGATGGTCGAACGGAACTGAGGTCGTCTCCGCCGAAAAGGAATACACCTTTGAAGTTACGGGCCCCGTCGCTTTGACCGCGCAGTATCAGACGTCTGCGGGCGTAAAATCTTACACCATAATAAACGGCAAGGACTTCTTCGACGTCGCAAACTGGACTGCCGTGGGTGAGGCGGGCGTCACCAAAGACGCCGACACCAACCTAGTGTTCACTGCCGCGACTGCAAGCCGCTTCGATCTTTTCCATGTTGCTCAGATGACGGACGGTACCTGGGTGCATTTCGCCGATAACGGCGAGGATAAGACCGAGAACGTAAAGGATATATACGGCAAAAAGTATTCGTATACCTTCGACGTCTCGGCGAGCGGCGCCTTCGACATGCTCGTGATAGGCCCCTCGGGTGCTACCGACCCTTCAAACAAGACGTCGAACGGCACATGGCTGAACTTTGCCGCCGACGGCAAGGTGACTTTCAACTTTGCAAACTCGCTGGCAAGCAAGCAGTGCTGGGGCGAACTTTCCGGTTCGAGCACGTTTGCCTTCGGCGCGGATAAGGTGAACGAAGTCACCGTTACCTTCGTGCGCTCGGATATGGATACGCTCTCGATAGAGCTCTCCGTAAACGGCCAAAAAGTTGCGTTCGCGGGCGAAAGCATAACCAATGCCGATAAGTTCTCGGTATCGGAAGGCACCATAACGGTGGCGGGGATATTCGCCACGCAGGGCTACGGCCAGCGCACCGGTTTCTTCCCTTCCGCCGACTGCACGGTCGTTCTCTCCGGGCTCGAGATCGCTATAGACGGCGCGCCCATACAGCAGTAACGTGCGCCTCTTCCGCCGCTTTCGGCGGGATACGGCATAAACCATACAAAAAACGGAGCGGGCTTCGGCCTCGCTCCGTTTTAATTTTTAGGTATTATTATGCGCGGCGTCAGTTGCCGTCCCATTCGTCAAAAAAGCCGTCGGCGTCGGCTTCGGCAAGGGCGCGCCGCCGTTCGCTCCTTAAAAGCACGGCCGCTCTTGCAAGCAGGAACAGGCGGTACAGCGTGTAGAAAGCAAAGAATATCGCCACGTAAAAGGCGTACAGCCCCAAAACGTACAGCACGTTTATGCTGTATCCCCACAGCTTTAACGCAAGTACGGGCGGCACTTCGAACGGCAGCGGGTTTATCTGAGTAAAGGCGTAGTTCGGCATGATCACGTCGTCGCCTTCCAGGCCGAGGCTGACGGAATAGCCGGTGACCGCCGCGCTCGCCACGCTCGCCGCAACTATCACGCAGAAGTAGTACGCAAGGGGGATGAGGCATTCGCGCAGGGAGAATTTATACATCCCGAGCGCGGTGGGGAGCACGCACAGTATGAACAGCAGTATGTGCGTGAGGCAGAAATACAGTATGGAATAGCTGCAGAATATGCCGTAGTTCGACATGCCCTCCTTCCCGAAGTAAAAGAACACCGTAAGCGCGCCGCCCGCGTGTATGAAGAACGATATGGCATACAGCACGCGCTTTTTTAAGAATACCGAAAGCGACGCCGTGTATACGCCTATGTTGCATATGAACAGGGGCAGGCAGGCAAACACCGTGTTGTAAACGTTGTAGCCGTCGCCCATCACCATGCTGTTCTTGCTGTGGTATTGCAATAGCAGCACGCCCGCCGCGGCGCACAGCATGCGGCACTGCACTTCGCGCGGCTTGTTTTTTAAGGCGAAGTACGCCCCGACGGTCGCGCCCGCAAGCGCGGCGACGGCCGCAAGGTGCCATATGCCGAAGTTTTTAAAGCGCAGCGGGCTGTCTTCGGGGATGGAGGTTATATCGAAAAAGTTTTCGAATATGTTCAGCGGCACGGCGGCGGCCACGGCTGCGGCCAGCAGGATAAAGCTGCCGGCCTTTACTTTAAAGCCGTCCCGCACGAACAGGCATACGCACGCGCCCAGCATGCAGGCGCTCTCCGTGCAGAACAGCGCGATGCGCGCCGTTTTGGGGATGAAGGCGTTTATGGAATTATATATCTCCTGCGCGGGGCTGTCGGCAGCGGCGGTTATGTCGAAGAAGTCGCCGAACGTGCACGCGGCGACGGCCACCGCGGCGGGCAGCACGTATTTTGCGCAGTCGGAGCACTTTCGGCTGCCGAAAAACAGCGCCGCGGGTAAAAGCAGCAGTCCCGCTTTTTTTACCCACTGCGCTGCGGCGAAGGCGCCGTATATGTTCATTCTGTTGAATATGTAGTAGTCGGAGACGGTGAAGGTGAGCGCGAACGCCGCTATCAGCATGGCGATCGCAAACGCCTTTCCCGTCTGCGCGGCGGCGTTTTTACTGTTCATGGCTGAATTATACTTTTTTGCGCGGCGTTTGTCAACGGCGCGCGGCTGTAAAATAAAGGGGAGGGGCAAGATCGCGCGCACCGCGTCAGTCGCGCCCCGCTTTGCCGTGGTCTTTTGCGGGGCCTGCCCTGTCCGCGCGCACGGCATAGGCCATAAGGTGCGCCGCGCATACGGTAGCGCAGACCGCCGTCAGCGCCCAGAACACGCCGTCCTGAAAGGTCCCGCTGCCTATGTCGGGCACTATCAGCCCGCCTATATCGAATATGAAGTGCAGCGCCGCGGCGCTCCATATATTGCCCGTCTTCAGCGTGACGCACGCGAACATGGCCCCCGTGAGCGTAGTGTAGCCCGCTTGCAGCAGCGTCGGGCCGATGCCCGCGCCCTCCAGCAGGTTCAAAAGATGGAACAGCCCGAACGCCGCGGAGGAGAGCAGCACGGAGAGTATGAATCCGTGCTTCGAATCTTTCAGCACGTCGCGCAGCGCGCCGAGCAGCATGCCGCGGAACAGCGCCTCCTCGCAGAGGGCTATCAGCAGGCATTTCAACAAAAACAGCCACAGCAGGTCGGCGCGGTCTATCCTCGCCGCCCCGCCCGCCAGCGCGGAAAAGGGGAAATTTGCGACCGCAACGGCAAGGCAGGGCAGGAGCCATGCGGCGGTGCGCGGGGCCGGCTTGTTTACCTTCAGCGCGGAGGTGTAGCCGGACAGGACGAGCAGGGCAAATATCGCTGCCGTCAGCGCCGCCCGCGGTATAATCCCCTGCCACAGCGCGTCGGCGGTATCGTCGGCGGATATGCGCGGCGAAAATATGTAATAGAGTATCAGCGCGACGGCGCCCGCGCCCGCCACGGCCGCGGCGATGATCGTCTTTGCATCTTTCTTCATGTTTCAATTATAAAAAAATAGGGGCGAAATGTCAACGAATGCGCGCGGTGCGCCGCTTTTTCGGGCGTATTCCGCGCCTTGGGCGGCGCGGCTTAAAAAAAATTGCCGAAATATCTTTGCCGCCCGCCGTAATTTGTTGTGCTCGCGCGGCTGCGGTGCTATAATCGCTGGCGGAGATGTTTATGACAAAAGTTTTAGGCGCCGTGTGGCGGTTTGTAAAGAGGGAGGCGGTACTCTGCATAGCGGTGGCGCTCGCCGTTATATCTGCGTTTTTCGTGCCTCCGAGTCTTGAATATTTCGGATATATCGATTGGGAGACGATAGCCCAGCTCTTCGCGCTGATGGCGGTCATGAAGGGCTTTCAGCGGGTAGGGCTGTTCTCCTTCCTGGCGGAAAAGATGTTGAAGAGGACGCACACCGTGCGCGGCGTGGTGCTCGTGCTCGTGTTCCTGCCGTTCTTTCTCAGCATGCTCGTCACCAACGACGTGTCGCTCATAACCTTTGTGCCGTTCGCCGTAATAGTTTTAAAACTTGCGGGCTGCGAAAGGCTGGTCGTGCCGGTGGTCGTATTGCAGACGGTGGCGGCCAACCTCGGCAGCATGCTCACGCCCATGGGCAACCCGCAGAACCTGTATATCTACGGCGGTTCGGGCATGTCGTTCGGCGACGTCGTCCTCACGATGCTGCCCTACTGCGCGCTCTCCGCCGCGGGGCTGTTCGTCGCATCCGTGTGCTTCAAAAATTCGCCTGTGGAATGCGACGTGCCGGATACGAAGCTCGGCGGGCCCTTCGGGCTGATATGGCCGTCGGCGGGTTTCGTGCTCTGCCTTCTGGGGCTGTTCGGAGTGTTCTCGCCCCTCATAGCGGCGGGCGTGTTGCTCGTTTTTCTGCTGTTTGCCGACAGGCGTGCGCTCGCCGCGGTGGACTATTCCTTGCTCGGCACCTTTGCGGCGCTGTTCATATTCATAGGCAACATAGGCAGCATAGAGGGGTTCCGCAACTTTCTCTCCTCGGTCATCGGCGGCAACGAAGTGCCCGTGGCGGTGCTCGCGAGCCAGGTCATAAGCAACGTCCCCGCCGCCCTGCTCCTTTCGGGGTTCTCCGAAAATTGGCGCGCGCTGCTCGTCGGCTGCAACCTCGGCGGTCTGGGCACGCTCATCGCGTCCATGGCGAGCCTGATATCGTATAAAGAGATCGCGCGCTCCCGGCCCGCGCTCAGGGTGAAGTACCTGCTCGTGTTCACGGCATTCAACATAGCCTTTCTTGCCGTGCTCGTCGGCCTGTATTTCATTATCGGATGAACGTTTGCATGACGTTTTAACGCGCGTGCGGCGCCTTTGCGATATACGCAAAGGCGCCGCACGCTTTTTTTGCCGCTGGTTAAATATGCTTTTATAATTTTTTATATATCCTGCGCGCCCGCCCGCGCGTTATATTAAAATATGTATTGAAAACGGCAGAATATTTCTTACCATAATTTGTATTTTGACAAAACCGCGGGCGGCGGATATAATACAAGACGGGCAGACTATAAGGGGGAGATATGTACAGAATAGCGGTAGTGGAAGACGACAGGGAGATAGCCGGGCTCATAGAGGAGTATATTCGCAGGTACGCCGACGAGCACGGTATTGCGGCGGAGACGGTGTGTTTTGCCAACGGCATGGAATTTCTGGAGAGGTACAGGGCAAACTACGACCTCGTTTTCATGGACATAGAGATGCCCGTAATGGACGGCATGAGCACGATAAAAAAGTTGCGCGAAATAGACGAGAGCGTGCTCGTTATAGTTATAACCAACCTCGCGAGGTACGCCGTGAACGGCTACGAGCTCGGCGTGTTCGACTTTATGGTCAAACCCGTCGGCTACTACGGCCTCGCGATGAAACTTTCGCGCGCGTTCGACAAGCTCGAAAGCACCTCACGCAGGCAGATATGGGTGCCCATGCGCAGCGGCAAAAAGATGATCTCCACCGATACGCTGCGCTATATAGAGGTCATGCGCCACGTCCTCGTGTTCCACACCGCGACCGAAACGGTAAAGGGCACGGGCACGATGAAAAAGATGTGCGAGCTGCTCGACGGCCTGCCGTTCGCGCTGTGCAATCAGTGCTATCTCGTGAACCTCGCGTACGTATCGGGCGTGAACGGCAATTTTGTGTATGTGGGGAAGGACGAGCTGCAGATATCCGCGCCCAAGCGAAAAAAATTTTTGTGCGCGCTGAATAACTATCTCGGCGCGGGAGGAGGCGGTTCATGAGCATGCTCGGCCTCTACAAGATACTGTTCATGACGGAACTTCTGCTCGCCGAAGGCCTGCTCGCGTTCCGCCTTATCAGGCGCGGCCGTTTCGTTCTGCGCCTGATCGCCGCCGTAGCGGTATGCTATGCCGCGGCGTTTTTGTTCCCGCTGCCCGAACGGGTGGCCTATTCGTGGTGGTACACCTCGCTGATGTTCGTGCTGCTGTTCTGCATCTCCTTCGGCGCGCTCGTGTTCGTGTTCAAGGCGCCGCTGTCCACCGTTGCGTTCTACGCCATAACGGCATACACCGTGCAGCATTTAGCCTATGAGGCCTTCTCTCTCATCTACAACCTCGCCGGGCTCGACGCGGGCTTCGACATGTATTCAGGCTCGGCGTTCGACCCCTCCAATTTCAGCTACGGCACGGTGCTCTCCGTGCTGATATACTTCAACGTCTATCTGCTCGTGTACGGGTTTTCGGTGTATTTCCTCAGCCCGCACATAAAGTGCGGCGATGGCGGCAGGATATACCTCAAAAAGTTCTACATGATATTCATGAGCGCGCTCCTGCTGTGCATAGACGTCATCCTCAACGCCGTCGTCGTATACATATTCGAAGACTACAACAAGACGTACACCGTCGTGGTGGGTATATACAATGTATTGTGCTGCCTTCTGGTGCTCTACATACAGGTCAGCATGGTCGACGCCGGCAACATGAAGGAGGAGATGAAGCTCACTTCCCGTCTGCTGAGCCAGTCGCAGAAGCAGTACGAGCTCCAACGCGAGAGCATAAAGCTGATAAACGTAAAGGCGCACGATCTGCGCCATCAGATGCTCAGGTTTGCCAACAACGGCAGGCTCGACAGCGACGAGCTCGAGGAGATAGACAGGGCGGTCGCACTCTACGACGCCTCCGTGAACACCGGCAACGAAGCGCTCGACGTCATACTCACCGAAAAGAGTATACTCTGCGTGAACAAGGACATACACCTTGCCTGCATGGTGGAGAACGACCTGCTCGGGTTTATGAGGGAGGGCGATCTGTACGCCCTGTTCGGCAACATGCTCGACAACGCGATAGAAGCCGTTTCCTCGCTTGCCGAGGGGGACAAGCGGCGCATAGCGCTCACCGTAAGGCGGGTGGGCGACATGATAAGCATCTCCACCGAAAATTATTTTTCGGGCGGTCTGGACATGGGCGCCGACGGGCTGCCCCGCACGAGCAAGGCTGCGGAGGAGGGGCACGGCTTCGGGATGCTCAGCATAAAGGCCGTTGCCAAAAAGTACGGCGGCACCGTTTCGGTCGTTGCCAAAGACAACGTGTTCAGGATGAACATACTCATCCCCGGCGGGGAGCGCTGATTTCTGCGCTATGCGGCGGCTCACGCCGCAGGGAAGTAAAAATGTGTATTGACTTTTTTAAAATGTGCGGCCGGTATTGAGTTTGCCGGCCGCGCTTTTTATAATGGAGGCACAAGGGGGAGGCGCAGCCGCGGTACGCGTTTCTCGAAAAATTTACAGGAGAGTTTCATAATGAAGAAGATCCGTTGGGGCATTATTGCCGGCGTGTGTTTGGTGTTCGTGTTTTACCTCACGGTCGGCATAGTGGCGGGCTGGATGATCCTTGACAGGATAGAGGCCGAGACCACGGGACATGCCTCGCTCTTTCAGGAGGGCTGGCAGATAGCGCTGTTCGTCGCCGACGTCGTGTTTGCGGCGGCGATGATAGGCTCGGCGGCGATGGCCATACGCAATAAGGTGCTCGCCGCAAGGGGGAAGGTCTGTGCGGAGGTGGCAAAATGAAGATACTCAAAGCGCTGCGCCCGGTGCTCGGCATACTTGCTCTGTTTTTTGCCATATTGCTCGTGATACTTTTCGTCGGCGAAAAGTATGTGGAAGAAAACGAAGGTAACCTGAACTACGCGCTCGGCATCAACCCGTACGAGCAGATAACCGACAGCGACGGCTCGGTCGATACCGAATATTTCAAGTCGGATTTTTATAAGGACGACGGCTCTTACGACGACGTCGCCATGCGCAATCATTCCATGGAAGTCTCGCGCGAGGCAAACGGGGAGGGCATGGTGCTCCTTTGGAACGAAAACGACGCTCTGCCCCTCGCCGAGGGCTCCAAGCTGAGCTTTTTCGGCGTTTCGTCGCAGTCGGCAAACTGGCTGTATACGGGCGCCGGCTCGGGCAAGGTGACCGTTACCACGAGCGACTTCCTTAACCTCAAAGACACGTTCGAGGTAGAGGGCAAATACACCGTGAACTCCCGCCTGTATTCGTGGTACGGCAACGTTGCGGCGAACGCCATACTCAGCGGGCTTTCGCACGCCAACGCCGA
Source organism: uncultured Clostridia bacterium (assembly GCA_944354725.1). GTDB lineage: Bacteria > Bacillota > Clostridia > Christensenellales > Borkfalkiaceae > Coproplasma. Next base: position 3,779 of record CALVQA010000025.1, on the reverse strand, counting down.
CGGCTCCAATTACACCAAGGATCCGCACTACCGCGAATTCAGGGTGGGCGAAAAGGCGTGGGCCGACCTCAATTCGGCCGTGGGTTCCACGTTCGCCTCCTATGGCGACGCCGCCGTGTTCTTCATCTCGCGCAACGGCAACGAGGACGGCGACACCTGGTTCGACACGAGCGTGAACACAAACAGCGGTCATATAGAAAACAACTACCTCGACCTCACGCAGAACGAGGTCGATACTCTGACCGCGCTCACGCAGCTCAAAAAAGACGGCGTGTTCAAAAAGGTCGTCCTCGTGCTCAACACGGGCACGCCGATGGCGATGAAGAACATAAAGACGTACGACATAGACGCCTGCCTGTGGGCGGGCATGGGCGGAAACGCCTCCTTCGGCGCAATATACGACGTGCTCTCCGGCGCGGTTAATCCCTCCGGCAAGCTCGTCGACACATATGTTTACGACAGCGACTCCGCGCCCTCTACCGTAAATACCGGCGCGTTCGAATTTTACGGCGATACCGACGGGCTCCCCGCCGACGAGAGGAGCAACAATTCGTACAATCATGCCTATATAGTTTACCAGGAGGGCATCTATGTGGGCTACCGCTACTACGAGACGAGGTACGAAGATACCGTTATGGGGAGCGGCAACGCAAATTCCTCCGCGGGGGCAAAGTGCTCGCAAAACGGCTGGAGCTATGCGGATGAGGTATGTTATCCCTTCGGCTACGGCGAATCGTACACAAGTTTTGCCTACTCCGATTTCAACGTCAGGGCCGAGGGCGACGTTTACGACGTCACGGTAACGGTGACGAACACCGGCGACGTGGCGGGCAAGACCCCCGTGCAGGTATATCTGCAGAAGCCTTATACCGAATACGACAGGCAGACGGGCATAGAAAAGGCTTCTGCAGAACTCGTCGGCTTCACCAAAACAAAACTGCTCGGACCGGGCGAATCGCAGACGTGCACCGTGCAGGTAGACGCGGAATCTTTTAAAACCTACGACTCTTACGGCAAAAAGACGTACATCCTCGAAAAGGGCGACTATTACCTTGCCGTGGGCACCGACGTGCACGACGCGCTCAACAACATCCTAGCGGCCAAGGGATATTCCGCGGAGGACGGCATGGTGGACAGCCTCGGCTCTCCAGCCGACGGCGACAAGAGCTTTGCCCGCAGGATAACGGTCTCGCGCGACGACTTCGAAAAATACTCCGTTTCGTCGGCGACGAACTACCCCGTGACCAACCGCTTCGACGATGCGGACATAAAGTATTATGAGGGACTCGACAACCTCGATATAACCTACCTCTCGCGCAGCGACTGGCAGGGCACCTATCCCGAGACCTTCTACAAGATGACGCTCGACTCCGATAAGTTCATAGCCGACATGCAGTATGCCACGGGCATAGAGGCCGACCCGGAGGCGGAGATGCCGCTCTACGGCACCGTCACTTCGGAATTCGGCAGGCTCAGCCTCATCCAGCTCAAAGATCTCGGCTACGACGCGCCCATGTGGGACGACCTTTTAAATCAGCTCACCTGGTACGACACCGTCCATCTGTGCGGCGTGGGCTCGCATGAGATAACGGGTATCGCCTACGACGAGGCCACGAACCCCACGGGCATAAATTCGCCCCACGTAGTCGCGCACGACGGTCCTGCCGGCGTTAAAAACAGCAAGCCCGAGGACGTGAATTCGTACATGGCTTTCCCCAACGGCGTGCTGCTTGCCAGCACCTGGAACGAAGAGCTCGTGGAAAAGGTTTACGACGCGTTCGGCATGGAGATGCTCCATGCGGGCGTGGGAGAGATCTACGGCACGTGCGCCGGCATACACCGCTCGGTTTACGGCGGCCGCAACTGGGAGTCATTCTCTGAAGACGGCTACATGTCGGGCAGGATACTGTGCGCGGAGGTAAAAGGCATACAGGGCAGGGGCGGTATAGTCAACATAAAGCACTTCGTGCTCAATGACCAGGAGATATACCGCTGCGGCACTGCCACATGGGCCAACGAACAGTCCATACGCGAAATATATTTAAAGGCATACGAAGATGCGGTGGTGGAGGCCGAAGCCAACGGCGTTATGTCGTCGCTCAACCGCATAGGCACCACGTGGGCGGGCAGGCACTACGGTCTGCTCACCGAGGTGCTCCGCGGCGAATGGGGCTTCGAAGGGCTCGTGGAGACCGACGCGGCTAACAGGTATTCCTACGCCGGCCGCGGCGACGCCCGCGCCGAAGCGGTCATAGCGGGCAACGATCTGTGGCTCGCCGGCACCGACGAAGAGTCGCTTCTGTGGGGCGACTATACCGACGACCCCACCGTGGCTCAGGCCCTGCGCGAGAGCGCGCACCGCATACTCTACGTCGTGCTGCACTCTTCCGCGATGAACGGCATAGATTCGAGCACGCGCATAGTCTACATACAGCCGTGGTACTACGACACGCTGCACAAAGCGCAGACGGCGGCGATAATAGTCACGGCGGTAGTGGCTGCGGCGTTCGTCCTGTCGCTGGTGCTTCCCGCGGTGTTCGGCAGAAAGGGTAAAAGTTCGGAAAGTTCCGTTCAATAAATAAGGAGGAAAAGGTATGAAAAAACTGTCAAGAGTTCTGGCCGTCGCGCTCGTCGCCGCCATAATAGTGTTCGGCGGGCTGGCCGCGTGCGGCCCCGAGACAGAGCCGCACGTGTGCGAACATCCCTGTCCCGTGTGCGGGCTGTGCACCGATCCCGACTGCGACGATCCCGTCTGCGCCGAAAAGTGCCCCGGGCACGAAACGGCGCACGAATGCGGGCAGAAGTGCCCCGTGTGCGGCGGCTGCCTCGATATGGAGTGTAAAGAGGAGGAGTGCGCCGTAAAGTGCGGCTCCGACCACGCAAACAAGACCGAATATTCCGTCACCGGGCTTAAAGTCGCAAAATCGGGCGTGACTCTCGATGTAACGGGAGGCTTTGCCACCGACTTCAACCTCGCCAACGGCGGCGCCATAAGCTACAAGTTCGACGTTGCCGAAGAGATGACGGCTACCATGTCGGTGTTCGTCCGCAGGACGGTATCTTCGAGGGTATACACCGACTATGTCGACGTAACGGTGAACGGCGAAAAGTTCGCGAGCCCCGCAACGGTGCCCGCGCTGTCGAACAGCGCCACCGCCACATGGTCGGAGGTCAACCTCGGCTGCGTGGAGCTTAAGGCGGGCGCCAACGAGATATCCTTCGTGGCCAAGGGCAACGGCGCCGACTGCTGGGCGTTCAAAAGCCTTAAACTGTATTACGATACGATAAGGACCGAGCAGCAGCTCGCCACCGAAGTTGCTCACGAGTGCATGTCGGCGTGCGCGACGTGCGGCGGCTGCACCGATTTCTCCTGCTACAACCCCGGCTGCGCGAACAAGTGCACCTGCGTCAACGGTTCGCACGCCGCGACAAAGCTGTATTGGGCGCTAGACCCCAAGGTCGTCTCCAACAGGAGCGCGAACAACGAGCTCGACGGCATAGGCAGCACATGGAACCAGACTACGACCATAACGTATGAGATAGTCGCCGAAAAGGCGGGCACCGTGGGATTCGGCGCCGTCATATCCACCGATACCTTCGACGTCCTCTTTACCGATCAGTTCAGCGTTACCGTGAACGGCGTAAAGGTCCAGCCCGGCACGGGCATGTGCCCCAAGACCGAATCGCGCGAGTGGAACACGTACAGGCTCGTCGACGCGGGCTATCTCGACCTTGCCGAGGGAAAGAACACCATAAGCATATCGCAAAAGCCCGTCCGT
>CALVQA010000024.1 GCA_944354725.1 uncultured Clostridia bacterium | reverse complement strand
GCCCTCTCTTTAAAGCTCGCCGAAATGGAGATATTCAGGCAGCTCTCCGGCGAGTATCCCGTGCTGATACTCGACGACGTGATGAGCGAGCTCGACCTGCCGCGGCGCAAAAAGCTCGTCGAGAGGGCGCAGGGCATGCAGACGATACTCACCTGCACCCACGCCGAGCGCGTGTTGTACGGGCGCGAAGCCAACAAGATAAGGATAGAGGGGGGAGCCGTAAAGCGATGAAGGCCGATCTGCACATTCATTCATACTACTCCGACGGGCTGATCTCACCCGCCGACATCGCGGGCATGTGCATAAAAAACGGCGTGGGGCTGGCCGCGCTCACCGACCACGACAACATGAACGGCTGCGGCGAATTCGCCGCAGCCTGCGCCGCCGCGGGCGTAAAGTGCGTGCGCGGCATAGAGATATCGGCGTATACCGACGTAAAGGTGCACATTCTGGGCTACGGCCTCGACGACGGGCACCCGTCTTATAAAAAATTCGAAGAATTTGTGCGCGAGGGCGCCTTCGCCCGCACGGCGGAGATACTTTCGAAACTCAAAAAGCGGGGGGTGAGCCTCACCTTCGACGAAGTCCTCCGCGAGAGGAAGTGCCCGCGTTCGCCCGTGCACACCATGTATATCGCGCGCGCCGCGGCGCGCAAGGGCTTCGCGCCCTCTCCCGCCGCGTTCTATGCCGACATGCTTGCCCCCGGCCGCCCGGCGTATTCTTCGCTTTCAAGGCCTTCGCCCGAATACGCGCTGGAGGTGATAAGGCAGAGCGGGGGGATATCGTCGCTCGCCCACCCGGGCAGGATAACGCTCGCCGCCGCCGAAAAGTCGGCGCTTATAGAGGGGCTCGTTTCCTGCGGGCTGAACGGCATAGAGGCGGTGTATTCGGGGCATACTGAGGAGGAGACGGCATATTTTAAGGAGATCGCCGCAAAGTTCTCCCTGCTTGTCACCGGCGGCTCGGATACGCACTATGCCGAGGGCACGCGCTCCGTCGGCACGCCGGGATTTTCCCCTTCGGACGAACTTTTGGCGGCGCTTGACGCGGAGTGAAGAGTTTTTTCAGGTCTGTTGCGATATCGATGGTTTTGCCCGCGCTCGCCGCGGGCTTTTGTTTTTGTTCGTGCGGCGCGCTGCGCAGGCTGCCGCGCGGGGTCTTCGTAAACGGCAGGGACGTGGGCGGCATGTCGCCGTCCGCCGCCGTGGAACTCGTGCGGAGGGATACGGCCGCCGACCTTGCGGGCAGAAGGCTGAACATATGCTCCGATGAGCACGTGTACGTGTATTGCTATCCCGAGATATCGTTCAAAGACGACGCCGTCCGCGTCGTTTACGGCATAAGGCGGGCGGGCGAGTACACGGTCACGGCGAAGTGGCTGCTGAACGGGCTCGACTCCGTCGTCGCGGGCATCTGCGCCGCCGAATACAGGGAATTCCGAGAGCCCGCCGCTCATTTCAACGCGGGCGAGGGAGAGGCCTTTTATTACGACGAGGGGCAAACGGGAGTGCGTCCCGACGGGGAGGGCCTCAGGCGCGACATCCTCGCCTCGCTCGCGGCGCGTTCCCCGGGCGAAGATTTTGCGCCCGTGCGCCTCGGGGCGGAACGCAGGTATTTCACGGGAAACATTCGCGCGCTGAAGGGGCGCACCGCACGCCTTTCGGCATACACCACCTATTTCGACGGGCAGAACATGCCGCGCGTTTCGAACATAAAGCTCGCCTGCGCAAAGATAAGCGGCTGCGTCCTGCCGCCGGGCGGGACGTTCTCGTTCAACGGTCGGGTGGGCGCTCGTACCGCGGAAAACGGGTTCAGGCGCGCCAAAATAATAGAGGGCGGCAGGTTCGTGTACGGTCTCGGCGGCGGGGTGTGCCAGGTGAGCACCACGCTATACAACGCGGCGCTGCTCGCAGGGCTGGAGGTGACGGAGTTTCACCCTCACAGCCTTGCGGTCGGCTATGCGGAGCCCTCGCGCGATGCCATGGTCAGCGGCACTTACAGCGACCTCAGGTTCAAAAACGTCACCGGCAGCCCCGTGTATATACGCGTGCTCACGGGCGCCTATTATGTAAGGTGCGAGCTGTACGGCCTGCCCGACGGCGTAAAATATTCCCTCGAATCGAAGGTGACGGGCGGCGAGGACGGCGCGGTGGAGAGCGAGTGCTACCTCGTCTCCGAGCGCGGCGGCGAAAGGAGCGTGCGCCTCTTGCGGCGCGACAGGTATCCCCCCGCAAAAGACGCTTCGGGCGCCTCTTGAAAGGGTGGCGGGGGCGCGGGCATTGCCCGCGCCCCCGCCGAGGAGCTATTACCGAAATGGTTTAGTATGATCGAACGTCAGACGAAGTTGCAGCCCGGCCGCAATCTCACCCTTTCGGGCGAGAGGAGATGGCTGTGAGTGCTGCGGTACTCCGCGTGCGCCCCGCCGCCCTTTACGGGCACGTTGGAGAGCGCTACCACGAAGGGCGCGGCCGCGCAGCCCGCCACTATGAACGCCACGGGCAGTATGCTGCCGCACGCGAGCCATGCCGTCACGCCCACTACCGCGGCAAACAGCAGCGAATCCCACGAGGAGCGCAGTATGTCCTTCAACGTGAATTTTTCCGATGTTTTCGGCGTCACCGCAAACACCGCCTTTTTGCCGAACAGTCCCGCGGCCACCGTGCATATCATCATCGGCGCGAGCGAGGCGTACGTAGCCACGTTCACCAGAAAATACGGTATCAGCAGCAGCGCGTTGCGGCTCTTGCGGTACACGAACAGGTCGGGTATCATGGGCGAGCACAAAAACAGTATCATTATTGCGTACACGGCAAGCGAATATCCTATCACGGGGTATCCCAAAAAGCCGAGCGCGCAGGTGCACGTCGCCAGCATCAGGCTGAGCACGGGCACTACGGGCAGGCTGTAGTGCGAGAGCTTGATGTCGAGCTTTTCGAACCAGCTCATCTTCGAACGGTTGATGTCTTTGCCGTACTTTTTCATGTATTCGAGGTTGCCCTGCGTCCACTTGCCCTGCCTCTTTTTGAGCGAAACGTACGACACGGGGAACTCCTCGGTGCATGCGATGTCGGGCGCGTATATTATCTCGTAGCCCGCGTTTTTTATCTCTACGGCAAACGAGATGTCCTCCGCCACGACGAGGGGGAACCCGCCCGTATCTTCGTAGCACTGCCTGCTTATCGTCATGCCGTGGCCTATCAGCGCGTTTGCGCCGTAGAAGTTCTTTATCGTCTGCACGGTAGTGCCGTTGCTGCCCACGCTCAGCCCCATTAGGCGCTGGAACGCGTTCTCGCCCTCGGAGGCGGTGTGCCTTGCCTGTACGGCCCCGCAGTTTTTTGCGGCGGCAAAGTATTTGAGCACGCTCGCGATATAGTCGCGCGGGATCACCTCGTCGCTGTCGAGCACCACGAAGTAGTCGTAGTCCGTCCTGCCCCTCAGGTAGTTGTTAAGGTTGCCCGCCTTGTAGCCCTTGCGGTTCTGCCGCCGTATGACTTCCACGTTGCTGTGGCGCAGCACGTACCTGTCTATCTCCTTTATGAAGGCCGGGTCGGAGCTGTCGTCCAATATGACCGTTTTGAAGTTGCCGTAGTCCTGCCTCTTGCAGGCGGAGAGCGCCCTTCCGTTAAAGTCGTTGCAGGTGCAGTACAGCAGCAGGAACCTCGGTTCGTCCTCCGTTTCGGGCGCGCTCTGCAGGAACTTTTCGTACCGCTTTTCCAGCTTTTTGTGCAGTATCGCGTACGCGACCGAAAACACGAGGTCTTTTATGCTCCCCAGCCACAGGGCGGCGAGGATAAGGGTGTTCAGTGACAGAAGCGCTATTATAAACGCTTTGCGTACGGGGTCGTAGTCGCCCAGCCCCGCGATGAGCTCGTACAGCGCCCATCCGAGCAGCGCTATGCAGCCTGCCCATACGCACAGTATCGCGGCGTATACCGCGGCATTCTTTTTCATTCCGTTCTCCTTGTGTTGCATCCCGGACGGCCGCTCGGCGGCGCGTCCCGTCGTTTTCATATGATATAACACCGCGGGGAGCGGTTTTGTCCACGGCGGCGCGTTTTTTTGTTTTGCCGCCGTGCGCCCGCCGCTCGGTCCCGACGGCCAAAAAACTATTGACTTTGGCGTGCCCGTGCGCTATTATAATGAGAATCGCAGCGGAGACCGGCTTATGACGCAGCAGATTTACGAAAAAATCGAATATGCGCTCGGGATGATAGCCGCGGGCGACGAGCAAGGCGTCGACCTGCTCTGTTCGTGCGCGGGCAGGGCCATGCTCTTTGTCGCAAAGTCGATAGTCAAAGACGATTTCGCCGCCGAGGACGTGGTGCAGGACAGCTTTCTTAAGATAGTAAAGAGCATCTCTCGCTACAAAAAGGGCACCAACGGCTATGCATGGGTGTGCAAAATAGTGCGCAACACCGCGCTCAACGCGCTCAAGGCTTCGGGGCGGAGGGCGGCGGCCTCGCTCGAGGCGGTGGCCGAACTCTCCGACGGAGGCGGAACGCAGGAACGTTCGGAGAGGGCGCTGCTTGTGGAAAAGTTGCTCGCCGGGCTCTCCCCGCCCGAGCTGAGGCAGATGGTGTACATGAAGTATTTCCTCGATATGACTGTGCGCGAAATAGCGAGGGAGCTCGGCAGGTCCAAGTCGTATGTCTCCAAAGAGATACTGCGCGCCGAAGGACAGATGCGCGCGATGCTCGGCGAGGAGTGGACAAACGGCGGCGTTTAGTTGTTGTTTAATAAAAGAGACAAATTCGGGTGTGTCATGAAGGACGAAAATAAAAAAGACGACGCGCTGAACGAGCTGTTCGGCGCATATATGGAGGAATGTCCCCCTCCCCCGCAGAGCGTGACTTGCGCGGCAAAGGCGGAGCTCGGCAAAAGAGCGCGCGCCGAGGCCGAAGAAAAGGTGCCCGCCGTCGCGGCAACGGGCGCTTCGGGCGCTTCCGGCGGGGACGGCAGGCGCACGGGCGTGCGCCTGCCGCTCGTCGCCGCGTGTGCCGCGGCGGTGCTCGTAGCGGCGGCGGTGCTGATAGTGCTGCTCGTCAAAGAGGAGGCCGTTTTCCCCGCGGGCACGGCGGGAGATGAATGGGGAGCGGGCGAGCTCTACGTCGTGGAGATGTCGCAGCTCGAAATGGAATATTCTATGGCCGACGGCGCCGAAGACGACTCCGCCGTAACGGAGGGCGCCGCGGAGTGGCAGCTCTCCGCGGTCGCGCCGTTCATTTCCAAAGAGGATATGTACGGTTACGCCGAATATTCCCTCTCCGAAGACGGCGGCGGCTTTTCCGAGGGCGACGTCGTGCTCTGCCGCATAGAGTGCACCGTGCCGCCGGGCGTTGCCGCCGTGCTGTATGTGGAGGCCGACGGCCTGTCGGTGAAGGAATTTGCCGAAAGGCGCAGCCTGGGGCAGGAGCGCGTCTGCGGCGGGAAGACCTTTACCGTCGGCGCCGAAGGGGGCGAAGCCTTCATATGCTTTACCTACGGCGGATACGGCTATTGCGTCCTGCTTGAGGGGGCCGGCGACGAAGAGGCGGAGGAAGTGCTGGAAAGGTTGGCGCAAAAACTTTAAAAACATATCGTCAGTCAGCGCCGCGCGGTGTACCGCGCGGCGCTCTCATATGCGCCGGGGCGGCAAAAAAAGCGGGCAATTTTATTGTGTTTTTTTTGCGGGTATGCTATAATTCAATGCAGATATCATTTTTTTCGTTACAGGCCGCGCGGGCGCGTGCAGCTCAGGCGCGGCAACATGTGAGGGATCATGGACAGGACTTATATAAGATCGTTGTACGCCGCGCCCGAAAGTTTCGGCGGCGGCAAGGTGGAGCTGCGCGGCTGGGCGCGCTCCGTGCGCGACAGCAAGAACATCGGCTTCATAGAGCTTAACGACGGCTCTTCCCAGAAAAACTGCCAGGTCGTTCTGGACAGGGAGGCGCTTTCCGACTACGAAAAGATAGTGCACTGCGGCGTGGGCGCCGCTCTCCGCGTGCGCGGGACGGTCGCGCTCACCCCCGGCATGCGCCAGCCGTTCGAGCTGCGCGCCGAGGAAGTGGAGGTGGAGGGGCCCTCGCTGCCCACGTACCCGCTGCAGAAAAAGAAGCATTCGCCCGAATTTTTGCGCGAGATAGCCCATCTCCGCCCCAGGACCAACCTGTTCGGCGCGGTGTTCCGCATCCGTTCGCAGGCGGCGTTCGCCATCCATAAATTTTTCAACGAGCGCGGATTCGTGTACGTCCACACGCCCATAATCACCGGTTCCGACTGCGAGGGCGCGGGAGCGATGTTCAGGGTGACCACCCTGGAGCCGGGCGAAACGGACATCTCCAAAGACTTTTTCGGCAAGCGCGCCGCGCTCACCGTGTCTGGCCAGCTCGACGTGGAGACCTTTGCCATGGCGTTCTCCAACGTATATACTTTCGGCCCCACTTTCCGTGCCGAAAATTCCAACACTGCGAGGCACGCGGCGGAGTTCTGGATGATAGAGCCCGAGATGGCCTTCTGCGACCTTGCGGGCGACATGGACGTCGCCGAAGCTATGGTCAAGTCGGTGGCGGAGTATGTTCACGAAACGTGCGCGTACGAAGTGGAATTCCTTTCCGAAAGGGTGTGCCCCGAGCTGAAAGACAGGTTCGAAGCGCTCAAGGGCGGCGATTTCGTGCGCCTTACCTATACCGACGCCGTCGCCGTTTTAAAAAAGGCCGTGTCCGAAGGCCGCAAGTTCGAGTACCCCGTAGAGTGGGGTTGCGACCTGCAGAGCGAGCACGAGCGCTATCTCACCGAAACGGTATATAAAAAGCCGGTGTTCCTCACCGACTATCCCAAAGAGATAAAGGCGTTCTACATGCGCCTCAACGACGACGGTAAAACGGTTGCCGCGGCCGACCTTCTCGTGCCGGGCATAGGCGAACTCGTCGGCGGCAGCCAGAGGGAGGAGAGGCTCGACGTGCTCGAACGCCGCATGGCGGAGTGCGGCCTCAACGCGGAGGACTACGGTTTTTACACCGACCTCCGCCGTTACGGCGGCTGCGTGCACTCCGGCTTCGGCCTGGGATTCGAAAGGCTTATAATGTACCTGACGGGCGTTTCAAACATACGCGACGTCATACCCTTCCCGCGCACCGTGGGCAATCTGGAATACTGAGCCGGCCAAATCCCCGCGCGGGCAGTGCGGGGACCGGGCAAGGAGGTCTTATGATAAAAATACTCGTAGACGCCATGGGCGGCGACAACGCCCCCGCCGCGCCCGTGCAGGGAGCGGCGGACGCGATAAACAAAAATAAAAACATCCGCATCATCCTCGCGGGCAAAAAAGAGGTGATAGAGGAGGAGCTTTCCAAGCATAAAACCGACGTCTCCCGCATCGAGATAATGGACTGCCGCGACGTGATAGACATGAACGATATCCCCACGGAGGCGATCCGCAAGCGCGACTCCTCTCTCGTGCGGGCCTTCCGTTCGCTCAAAGAGAACGACGACATCGCCGCTCTCGTCACGGCGGGCTCCACTGGCGCGACGATAGCCGCCGGCCAGCTGATTTTGGGCAGGATACGCGGCATAAAGCGGCCCGCCCTCTGCCCCGCCATCCCCAACATAAACGGGAAATACACCCTGCTTTGCGACTGCGGCGCAAATGCCGAGTGCAAGCCCTCCATGCTCTGCCAGTTCGCGGTGCTCGCTTCGGCGTATGCCGCGGCGGGCTTCGGCGTAAAAGACCCCAAGGTCGGGCTTGTGAACAACGGCGCGGAGGAGCACAAGGGCGACCCTCTCCATCAGCAGACCTATCAGCTCCTTAAAAAGATGGACGTTATAAATTTTGCGGGCAACATAGAGGGGCGCGACATAATGCTTTCGGACTGCGACGTCGCCGTGTGCGACGGCTTTTCGGGCAATATAGCCCTCAAGGCGATGGAGGGATGCGGAAAACTCATTCTTGCCACGCTCAAACGCGAGGCGACGCGCACCCTCTCCTCCAAGATAGGCAGCCTGTTTCTTATGAAGGGCTTTGCCCGCATGAAGAGCAGCCTCGACTTCGAGGCCGTCGGCGGCGCGCTGCTGCTCGGCGTCAAAAAGGTGGTAATAAAGAGCCACGGTTCCTCCAAAGCGCGCACCATAACCGCCGCCATAGAGAACGCCGCCACCATATACGAGGGCGACCTCATAGGCAAAGTGGAGGACATGCTCAAAAAAGTGGACTGGGAAAACCTCGTCCCTAAGGAAGAGTGAACGGCGTGGACGCCGAAAAGATCGCCGCCGTCGAGCGCGCGATAGGATATGAATTCAAAGACAAAGAACTGCTCGTGCGGGCGCTCACGCATTCGTCGGCCTCGCATTCCGGCAGCAACGAAAGGCTGGAGTTTTTGGGCGACGCCGTGATACAGCTCGCGGTGACGGAGCGGCTCTATTCCACGGGCGCCTCCGAAGGCGAGATGACCGAGCGGCGCCAGAAGCTCGTTTCGCACCGCCCGCTCAAGTGCGCCGCCGAAAGGCTCGGGCTCACCGAAGCCATAATAAAGGGCGTGCCCGATATAGGCAAAAAGGCGCTCTCCTCCGTATACGAGGCGGTGGCGGGCGCCGTCTATGCCGAAGGCGGCTTCGGCGCTGCCGTGCGGTTCGTGGCGCGCACGCTGCTTTCGGAGGACATCCCCGCCCCCGAAAATTTCAAGGGCGAGCTTCAGGAGTACGCGCAGGGCAGGGGAATGCCGCTGCCCGAATACGATACGCGCCGCTGCGGCGGCACCTCCAACGAGCCGCTGTTTTTGTGCGACGTGCTCGTGTGCGGAAAGAGTTTTTCGGGCACGGGCAGGAGCAAGGCGGAGGCAGAAAAGCGCGCGGCAAAGTCTGCCGTCGAAGCGCTCGTGAAGGATTGAGCGGAAAGTTTGCCCGCAGGCGTGCCCGCACGGTCAAAGGCGGCGCGCTTTTGCGCGAGCGGGCCGGGCTTTCGGGAGCCGCCGGGCTCTGCCGGCGCGTCCGCGTGCGGGGCGGCGGATTTTGCGAGAGGTTTTTATGATAACTTTCAAACAGATAGAACTTGTCGGCTTCAAGTCGTTTGCCGATAAAACGGTGATACCGTTCACCGACGGAGTCACCTGCATAGTCGGCCCCAACGGGTGCGGCAAGTCGAACGTTGCCGACGCCATCCGCTGGGTGCTCGGCGAGCAGTCGGCAAAGATGATGCGCGGCTCTCAGATGCTCGACGTCATCTTCAACGGCACCGAAAAGCGCCGCCCCACTTCGTTTTGCGAGGTCACTCTCTCGTTCGACAATACCTCCCGCATATTCAACATAGACTGCGACGAGGTGGAGATGACGAGGCGGCTGTACCGCAACGGCGACAGCGAATACCTGCTCAACCGCCAGCCCTCCAGGATGAAGGTGCTCACCGGCCTCCTGCACGGCGCGGGCGCGGCCAAGGAGGGCTATTCCATAATAGGCCAGGGCAGGATAGAGACGATAATGAACGCCAAGCCCGAGGACAGGCGCTCCATATTCGAAGAGGCGACGGGCATAGCGATGTTCAAAGACCGCAAGGCCGACGCGGAGCGCAAACTTTCCGCCGCGCGCGACAACCTGTATGTGTTTTTGCAGCGCATGCACGAGGTGGAGCGTCAGCTCGCCCCTGCGGAAAAGGCGGCCGCAAGCGCGATAAAATACGAGGAGCTGTATGCAAAGCAGCGCTCTCTGGAAATAAATCTGTACATATACCAACACGATACCAGCGCCGAAAAAAAGCGCAGGATAAACGAAAAGATAGAGCACTACTCTGCCGAGATAGAGCGCCTTACCGCGCGCTCTGCCGAGGTGCTCGCGGAATATGAAAAGTGCCGCGACGCCGCGGCGGGCGCCGACGGCGAGCTTGCCGAACTCAACGAGCGCCTTCTGCGCTACACCGTGGGCATACAGCGCAAGACGGGCGAAGGCAAGGTGCTGCAGGAAAAGGCCAATTCCGTAAAGGAAAAGCTGCGTGCCGCCAGGGACGACGTAACGTTCTCCGCCCAGCGCATAGACGAGATAGAGCGCGAACTGCGCCGCGCCGAGGCATACAACAAGAGTAATTCAGAGCGCGCCGAGAAGCTTGCCGTGAGCTGCGCCGCGATGGAGGAGGAGCTCTCGTCGATATCGCAGGAGATAGGCAAGTACGAGGCCATGACCGACGAGAACAGGAAGAAGGTGATGGATACCTTCCGCGACCTGTCCGACCTCAATAAGAACATGGGCTCCATAGAGGCCAGGCGCGAGCTGCTCGGCGAGCGGCTCTCCGAAGTACGTGCCACTCTCTCGGAGATAAAGGCGCTGCGCGACGGGTACAGGAGCGACTATGAGGCGGGCATCAAAAAGCACGGCGAGATAACCGACTTCATCGCGACCGAGAACGTTGCGACGGAGCGGGCGGCGGCCGCCGTGAGCGCCGCCGAAAACGACGTGCAGGCCTACACCCGCCGCGCCTACGACGCGCGCTCGCAGATAGCCGGCCTGGAGGACAGCCTGGCCACTGTAAAGGCGCTGCGCGACCGTTTCGAGGGATATATATATTCGGTGAAGCGCCTCATGTCGGAGGCGAAGGGCAACGCCGAGCTCTCTTCGAGGATACAGGGCCTTATAGCCGACCTCGTCACCACTTCGGGCGAGTACGAGGTGGCCATAGAGACGGCGTTCGGCGGCGCCATGCAGAACGTGGTGACGGGCACGCGCGACGACGCAAAATACCTCATAGAGCACCTTAAGCGCACGCGCGGCGGCCAGGTGACCTTCCTGCCGGTGGAGGCGCTCCGCCCCAGGACGGAGGGCGAAAGCATACGCTCGGCCCGCAAGGAAAGGGGCGCGATAGGCTTTGCCGCCGACCTCGTCAAATACGATAAAAAATACGACAACGTCATAAGGTATCTGCTCGGCAACACCCTCGTGTGCGACGATATCGAAAATGCCACCGTGATCGCGCGCAGGTACCCGCGCGCGTTCAAGATAGTCACGCTCGACGGCGACGTAATAAACAGCTCGGGCTCCATGACGGGCGGTTCGCGCAAAGACAATGCGGGCAACCTGCTCGCGGGGGAACGCAGGATAAAGGAGATAGAGGGGGGCATCGCCGAAAAGAAGGCCGCCCTCGCCCGTGCGGAGGGCATGTGCGAAAAGGCGCGCGCGGCGCTTGCCGAGGCAAACTCCTCGCTCGAAGCCCTGCGCGAAAAGTTCCACGCCTCCCGCGCCGAGCTTGCCGCCAACGAGCAGCTTTCGGAGAGCCTGTTAAAGCAGATATCCTCCGAAGAGAGCAGGTATTCGGTGTTTGCCGGCACCGCCGAGATGATAGAGGCGCAGCTCGCCTCGCTGAACGACGAATACAGCCAGACCTCCCGCGGGGCGAGCGATCTGAACGAACGCTCGAGCGAGGCGTCCTCCGCAATAGAGAACATCTCCACGCAGTACGACGCCCTCGTCAAACAGCGCGACGAAAAGCTGGAAAAGCTCAATTCCGCGCGCGTGGAAAAGGCGTCTTTGGAGGCGGCGGTGAAGTCGGGCGGCGAAAATTCGGCAAGGCTCGCCTCGGAAAAGGATGAACTGATAAAAAAGATAGCGCAGACGCGCGCCTCCATTCCCGACATAGAGCGCGAGCTCGAAGAGCTCAACCTCCGCGCCGAGAACGTCGCCCTCACCAAAGAGGAGCAGGCGGTCGTCGACGATATCCGCGCCCGCATAGCCGCCACCACTCAGAGCAAGGCGGCCACCAACGAGCGCATAAAGCAGATAGACATAGAGCGGCTGGAACTGCACAAGAGCATAAGCGAAAACACCGACAGGTGCAACGGCCAGCAGATAGCGCTCACCAAGCTCGACGCCGACCTCGAAAACATGCAGCAGCGCATAATGGACGAGTACGGCGAGGACTACGAAGGCTGCCTCAAATACAAGCAGGACGACTTTGCGGCCGAAGGCGCGGCCGCCGCCGTCTCCTCCCTCAAGCGGCAGATAACCATGCTCGGCGCGGTCAATCCCAACGCCGTGGACGAATACCGCGAGGTGAAGGAGCGCTTCGACAAGATGTCCGCCGACAAGGCGGATATGGAGAAGGCCATAGACGACCTCACCAAGGCGCTCGACGAGATACGCGAGGAGATGCTCGGCATATTCAATACGGGGTTTGCCAAGATAAACGAGAACTTCAAGCAGACCTTCAAAGAGCTGTTCGGAGGCGGCAGGGCGGAACTGCAGCTCGACTATACCGACTGCGAAGACCCGCTCGACGCGGGCGTGGAGATAGTGGCCTGCCCGCCGGGCAAAAAGCTGACCAAGATCTCGCTGCTCTCGGGCGGGGAACGCGCTCTAACCGCCATAGCCATATTGTTCGCCATAATAGGCATGCGCCCCATGCCGTTCTGCGTTCTTGACGAGATAGAGGCCGCCCTCGACGAGGCCAACGTAGGCAGGTATGCCAAGTATCTTAAAAAATTCTCCGCCCAAACGCAGTTCATAGTCATAACACACCGCAAGCCCACCATGGAAAATGCCGATACTCTCTTCGGCGTCACCATGGAGGAGAAGGGCGTGAGCAAGATAGTTTCGGTAAAACTTTCGGAGGTAGAGAGCCGTCTCGGCGGCGACACCGTGATGTGAGCGGGCCATAAAAAATTTCGCGCGCGGCGCGCCGTCCGTTCGCAAGGCAGATAGTTATGGGTATTTTTTCAAAGATAAAACAAGCGTTAAAAAAGACTAAAGAGAGCCTGGGCGGCGCCATAAAGGCGCTCTTCAAGCGCGGCGTCGGCGACGATTTTTACGACGAGCTGGAGGAGATCCTCATCTCCGCCGACATATCGGTGACCACCGCGGAAGAGACGGTGGAAGATCTTCGTGCGGAGGCAAAGAGGGAAAAATTGAAGGACGAGGAGTACGTGACCGACCTTCTCAAAGATATCCTGGAAGAAAAGCTCACCCGTGCCGAAGTGCCCGAAATGCGCTATCCCGCCGTGATAATGCTCATCGGCGTGAACGGCGTGGGAAAGACCACCACGATAGGCAAGCTGGCCGACTATTTTTTAAGGAACAAAAAGTCGGTCACCGTCGCGGCGGCGGACACCTTCCGCGCGGCCGCGGCCGATCAGCTTACGGTGTGGGCGGAGCGCGCCGGCGTTAGGATAGTAAAGCACGAGGAGGGCAGCGACCCTTCGGCCGTCGTGTTCGACGCGATATCCTCGGCAAAGGCGAGGGGCACCGACGTGCTGCTCGTGGATACGGCGGGCAGGCTGCACGTAAAGGCCAACCTCATGGAGGAGCTCAAAAAGATAGCGCGCGTCGTCTCCCGCGAATATCCGCAGGCAAACGTATACAAACTGCTCGTTCTCGACGCCACCACGGGCAACAACGCGATAAACCAGGCGCGCCTCTTCAACGAGGCGGTCGAGCTCGACGGCATAGTGCTTACCAAGCTCGATTCCACCGCAAAGGGCGGCTTCGTAATATCGCTCTGCGGCGAGCTGGAGATCCCCGTGATGTTCGCGGGCACGGGCGAAAAGATAGGCGACCTGGAGCCGTTCGAGCCCGGGGAGTTCATAGATTCCATTCTGTGATGCGGTGCGGGCATGCCTTTGAACGGGCGCGCCCGCTTTTCGTTCCCGCGTTTTCGGCGACAAAAAAACGGCGGGCGGCGCATGTCGCGCCGCCCGCCGCCTTCACGGAAAAATTTTTTACGGTTAAACGGTTTTCCGCTAAATTTTTACAGGTCGTCCGCATCCTGAACGGGCGGCGAGCCGTCGCCGCTCACTCCCGTGTAGCTTCCGTCGGGATCGTCGGGGCTGTAAAACGACGGCTTACTTGCAGTCCTTTGTTCCGGAGCTCTTGGAGCCGCAATTTTTCTGCTTGGTGTTTTTGCTCGAATTTTCATTGGTCTTTTTCATATTTTCTCCTTTTCGAACGGCAGGTGCAATTCAACGTACCCCTGCGGGCTCTTGCACAGCGGGCATGTTTTCCATGCCTGCGTGCCGGTATGCATGTATCCGCATTCGCTGCAGATGTACAGCACGGGCGAGGGGTTCGAAAACAGTGCGTTCGCCGTAAACGCTTCGTGCAGGTAAGAGAATATCATCTCGTGCCGCTTTTCCACGTTTGCGACCAGCCTGAACAGCGCCGCTATGTCGGCAAAGCCCTCTTCCTCGGCCTCAGCGGCGAATGCCGGGTAGATCCTGCTGTGTTCCGCGCGCTCGTCCAAAGCCGCAACGCGCAGGCACTCCCCGAGATCTCCGCCGTGGAAGGGGTATCCCGCGTTGAGCTCTATGTTGTCGAGCTTTTTTCCGCGCTTCAAAAGTTCTTCGAAAAATCTTCTCGCGTGCACCGTTTCGTTTTTTGCAAGCGTGCGTATAGTGTCGGCAAGCGTGGCATAGCCCTCTTCCGTCGCCGTTTTCGCCGCAAGCTGATACCGCATCCCCGCCTGAGCTTCGCCGGCAAAGCTGCGTGCGAGGTTTAGGTATGTTTTTGTGTCTTCGAATTGCATGACCGCCCTCCGTTAAAAGTATTGTGGGCAGTATTTTTGCCTGTATTCGCAAATTTTATTCCAAATTCTGCATTATGCTTGAAATGTCGGCGTGTTTATACTATAATGATCCGGACGGACGCGCGCGTCCGCGGTATTTTGCTTTTTTGGAGGGGATATTATCTTGAGAGGGATGAAGCGGATAGCCGCCGTGCAGACGGCACTGTATTTTGCCTTTTCGCTTGCGTGGACGCTCGGCGACAACCGCGCTGAACTTTTGCCCGCCGTCGTTATGGGCTGGGTGCTCTTTGCGGCCGGCGGCTTCAGGCTGGCAATGCTGTTTTCGCCCGCGGACAAGAAGTATTCCGCCGCGCTCTGCGGCCTGGCGTCCGCCGCGGACATGGCGCTCGTCGGCGCCGTGCTCGCCTTCTGGTTTTTAGAGGTCGGGTTCGCGGGAGCGGCCGAAGAGGGCGGAGTGTTTTACGATATTTTCATGGTCGCGGCGCTGCTCGCGCTTGCCGTTGCGGAGGCCGCTTCGCTGGCGTGCGCCCTTGCCGACGGCTCCGGAAGGGACAAAGAGAGGTAAAATTTTGCCCGCCGGGGCGCGCGTTTGCGTTTTTTGTCCTCGGGCGGCCGCAAAACGGCTTGCCTTTTTTTGCGCGGTATGTATAATAGTATATACTTTTTTCAATTCGGAGATATCAGGATGCAGTATACGAGATTGAAGGGACTGGCGATTTTTCAAACGGCTCTCTTTTTTGTGCTCTTTGTAACGGGCGTTTGCATGGCAAACAGGGCGGAGATCGCCGCCGCGGTGACGCTTGCCGCCCTGCTGGCCGCCGCGGGCGCTTTGAAGACGGCGGCGAT
>CALVQA010000023.1 GCA_944354725.1 uncultured Clostridia bacterium | reverse complement strand
GTCACAGCGAACGCACGCGCAGCACGCCGTCTACCCGGGCTATCGATTCCACCGTCTTTGCGGGGATGGCGCCGTCGATCTCCAGGATCGAGCAGGCGTAGTCGCCGCGGCTGGAGCTTGCCATGTGCGCTATGTTGAGCCCCTGCGCCGATATTGCCGAAGTGAACTTGGTTATGATGTTCTTTACGTTGCGGTGAAGTATCTGAACGCGGCCCTTGCCTTCGTCCCTCGCGAGCGAAACGGAGGGATAGTTCACGCTGTTGGCGATGTTGCCGTTTTCGATGTAATCGACGAGCTGATGCGCCGCCATAACGGCGCAGTTGTCCTCAGCTTCGGGAGTGCTCGCGCCGAGGTGGGGCACGCATATGCAGTTTTTAACGCCGATGAGCTTGTCGTTGGGGAAGTCGGTGATGTACCTGCCCACCTTCCCGTTCTCGAGGGCGGCTATCATGTCGTCGGTGTTGACGAGTTCGCCGCGGCTGTTGTTGATTATCACCACGCCGTCCTTCATCTGGGCGATTGCCTTGGTGTTTATCATGCCCTTAGTTTCGGAATTGAGCGGCAGGTGCAGCGTTATGAAGTCGGCGTTTTTATAGATGTTCTCGCGGTCGGGCACGACGTTTATGTGCGGCGAAAGCGCGAGCGCGTTCATGGTGGAGAGGAAGGGGTCGGTGCCCATTACCTCCATGTTCAGCCCGTATGCGGCGTTCGCCACCGCCACGCCTATGGCGCCCAGGCCGATAACGCCCAGCATCTTGCCCTTTATTTCGCAGCCGACGAATTTGCTCTTGCCCTTTTCCACGAACTTGCCCACGTTGTCGCCCTCGCTTTTGAGGGTGTTCACCCAGTCGATGGCGTCGATTATCCTTCTGCCGCCGAGGAAGAGCTCGCATATGACGAGTTCTTTAACGGCGTTGGCGTTGGCGCCGGGGGTGTTGAACACCACTATACCCTTTTCGGCATAGTCGGCGACGGGTATGTTGTTGGTCCCCGCCCCCGCGCGCGCCACGGCGACGAGGTTGTCGCCGGGTTTGTATTCGGCCATCTGCGCGGAACGCACGATTATGCCGTCGGGATTTTCGCAGCTGTCGCCGTAGCCGTAACCTGCGAATATCGCGTCGGCGAGCGGGCTTATGGCGTTTAATTTGAGTATCTGTTTAGGCATTGTTTTTTCCCCCTTGAAAATTATTTGTTTTCGAGTTCGAATTTCTTCATGAATTCGACGAGCGCTTTAACGCCCTCTACGGGCATCGCGTTGTAGATGGAGGCCCTCATGCCTCCCACGAGCCTGTGGCCCTTGAGCGATACCAGCCCCGCCTTCTTCGCCTCGGCGATGAATTTCGCGTCGAGCTCTGCGGAGGGCGTAACGAAGGGCACGTTCATGATCGAACGGAATTTTTCGACCACGTTGTTTTTAAAGAGGGAGGAATTGTCGATAAAATCGTACAACAGCCCCGCCTTGTATACGTTTACTTCGTTCATCGCTTTAACGCCGCCCTTCTCCTTGAGGTTGCGCAGCACGAGGTCGGCCATGTATATGGAGAAGCAGGGGGGCGTGTTGTAGAGCGAGCCGTTTTCGTCCTGCACCTTCCACCTGAGCATGGTGGGGCAGATGTTTAAGGGCTCCTGTATGAGGTCGCGCTTTGCTATCACGATGGTAACGCCCGCGGGAGCGAGGTTTTTCTGCGCGCCGGCATATATGACCCCGAATTCCGAAACGTCTATCTCGCGCGAGAATATCTCCGACGACATGTCGGCCACGAGCGGAGCTTTGCACTTGGGGAACCTGTCGTACCTGGTGCCGAAGATGGTGTTGTTGGAGGTGATGTGAACGTAGTCCGCGTCGTCGGAATAGGGAAGGGAGTCTATGTCGGGGATATAGGTATAGGTCTTATCGGAACTGTCGCCTATCTTTACGGCTTCGCCGTATATCTTGCCCTCCTGCCATGCCTTCTTTGCAAAGTTGCCCGTTACGATATAGTCGGCCTTGCCGCCGTGCATGAGGTTTAACGGTACGGCCGCGAACTGAGTGGACGCGCCGCCCTGAACGAATATCACCGCATAGTCGTCGGGAACGTTCAAAAGCTCCCTCACCAGGCTCTCGGCCTCTCTTACAACGGCGTCGAACGCCTTGTCGCGGTGGGATATCTCCGTGACCGACATGCCCGTCCCCGCAAAATCGAGGAATTCCTTTTGGGCCTGTTCCAGAACGTTCAGGGGCAGAGTGGAAGGGCCTGCCGAAAAGTTATAAACTCTCATAGTGTGTCGTCTCCCTTAAAAATAGATTTCGGCATGCGGCGCGCGCGGCGCACGCATACGGTGGATGCGGCACGTTCGCGGCGCCCGCGCGCCGCGCGGACGGGGCGGGCCGCTTCCCGCCTTTGCCTGTATAATAAGCTCATTATACTACATCGTTTGCAAAATTTCAACCTTACGGGCAAACAAATTGATATTTTTTTGGCGAAATGCCCGCCGCTCATCGTTGGCTGCGGCATATGTGCCGTGCAATTTTAAAAATTTTGCGCGCGGGGGCAAAAATTGTCGGGCAATTATATTTACAATCGCCGATTTTTGTTGTAAAATTGAACCGTAAGCAAAAACGTGCGGGGGTATGCGCCGTTCACGGCCCTGCCGCCCGCGCCGGAGAGGTGTTTTTTATGTCTATTTTCAACAAGAAGGGCGAGGGCGAACGCCAGAGCGCCGCGGGCGCGACCAAGGCCGACGTTATACTTCAGCGCCAGGCCGAACTTTCGGAAAAGCTCGAAAGGCTGCTCTCCGCGGCCGGCGTGCAGGGCACGGCCGAAAAGCCGGGCTCGCTCCCCGCGAACGACAGGCTGCTCGCCGAAAACGCGCAGCTCAGAAAGGAGATAAACTACGTCGCCGCGCAGTGCGAGAACATATTCATAAGGCTCTCGGGCATGATAACCTCTCTCGACGAAAAGGTGACGAAGTTCGCGTCGGGCGGTTCGCTCGACGACCTTGCCGGGCGCGTCGCCGACAAACTTGTTGAAAAACAGCTCAAGCCCGAAGACTACGACGACATAGCAAGGCGCGTGGCGAGCTACATACCGCAGGAGGTCGTCCCCGCCGACTACATAGCCTCAAAGGTGGCCGAGCAGGTGGTGATCCCTCCCGCCGTGATAAGCGACGCCTCCTCCATAGAACTCAGCGCGGCGCAGTTCGACCCCGACGCCCTTGCCGACGAGATCGCCCGCAAGGTGAGCGCCATTTCGCCCAACGAATTCGACATAGTGGTCGACGACGACGGCTGCCGTTCGCTTGCGGAGGCGGTGGCAGAGAACCTCGATTACGACGGCATCGCCCGCAAACTTGCCGAGAGAGGGCTCGGAGGAGAGGAAGCCGCCGCCGACGCGGACGAGCTTTCGGGGGCCGAAGAGGTCGCCCGCCTCGTGTGCGAAAAACTTGCTGCTGCCGGCCTCAGCGACGACTCCATAGCCGATAAGACCGCCGCCGCCGTGTCCAACGTCGTTCCCGACATCGACGGCGACGACATAGCCGACAAGGTCGCCGCGGCCGTGCTCGCATCCGTTCCCTCCCCGGAGATAGATTACGACGCGATAGCGAGCGGCGTCGCCGAAAAACTGAGCGGGGATGAGGACGCCGGGGCAGGCTACGAAGTAACGCTCGACGACGGCGAGATAGACAGGATGGCCGAGCGCATAACTTCGGGCGTGGCCGCTTCGGCGGACGGCGCCATAGGCGAACTCAAAGAAAAGATAGCGGTGCTCGGCGAAAAGGCGGGCGGCGTCGGCCCCGAGGAGCTCGAGGCCGTCAGGAAGGACATAGCCGCGCTCGACAGGCAGCTCAGGGAGATAAAGGCGATGCTTGCGGGCGGTGCGGTCGCCGTCGCGGGCGCGATGTCGAAGGAGAGCCCCGCTTCGGAGCAAGCGTACGGGGACGCGGAGGCCGGAAACGAGCCGGATGAAGAGCAGACCGACGAGGCCGTACCCGACGAGGCCGCGGACGAAGAGCCGTCGGAGGACGCGGAGGGCGGAGTGGACTTCATCAACATGATGAAGTACGACCGCAGCTTCATAGCGAGGATAATACAGAGTTCCGACGACGTGAAGCGCTATTACGGCCGCATAAAGAACGCCATGCTCGCATATAAAAAGGTAAATTCTTCGATCGCGTGGAGCGCCGAGCGCTTCAATAAGGGCAGGGAGACGATAGCCAAGCTCAAAATAAGGGGCAAAACGCTCTGCCTCTACCTCAACCTCGACCCGAAGGAATACAAGACCTCGGTCTATCACCATGCCGACGTTTCCGGCAATAAATCCATGCACGGCACGCCCATGATGGTCAAGATAAAGAGCCCTCTCGGCGTCAAAAAGGCAATGCGGCTCATCGACGACCTTCTCGCCGCGCGCGACGGCGAGAAGCGCAACATCCGCGAGAGAGATTACGCTGCCATGTATCCCTACGAGACCATCGAAGAGCTCATCGAAGACGGCCTTGTAAAAAATGTGGCAAATTCAGATTAAAAGCAATCGAATGGGGGGTCGGTAGTTTTTTTATCGGCCCCTCGAATAAATTTACGGTCCCGCGGCGCGCCCATCCGTACATAAAAAGACCGTTCCGGCGGAGGGCGGCCGCGCGCTCCGCCGGAGCACAGTATGCGGCGCCGTGCAAGGCGCCATTGGAGAAGATGTAATTTGGAAAAGGAAAAAAAGAGCAGAACGACAAAAAAATTGCGCACGGGGCGCATAGGGAAGCCCTCGGAGGGCACGCCGATGGCGGGCTCCGCGGGCCTTTCGCAATTTTTATATCTCGGCAACGTGAATTCCGCCGAAGAGGCGCCCGCGGAAAAGCCCGCACCCAAAACGCGTGCAAGGCGCCGCGCCTCAAAAAATGCGGCTCCCGCCGCCGAAACAAAGCCCGCCGCGGAAACAAAACCCGCAGCGGAGGCGAAGCCCGCGCCTAAAAAGAGGGCGCGCTCGTCTAAAAAACAGGCCGCCGAAGAGCGCGCGAGGGAGCTCCCCGCCGCGGAGGCAAAGCCAGCCCCCAAAACGCGCGGCAGGCAAAAGCAGGTAAAAATAATCTTTCTCGGCGGCGTGGGAGAGATAGGTAAAAACATGACGGCGATAGAGTACGGCGAGGACATCGTCATCATCGACGCCGGCATAATCTTCCCCACCGAGGAGCTGCCGGGCATAGACCTCGTCGCGCCCGACATATCCTACCTCGTCGCAAACAAGCACAAGGTAAGGGGGCTCATTTTAACGCACGGGCACGAGGACCACATAGGCGGCGTGCCCTACTTCCTGCGCGAGATAAAGGCGCCCGTATACGGCACCCGCCTCACGCTGGCGCTTGTCGACAACAAGCTGCGCGAGCACCGCATAAACGACGCCGAAGAGGTGATAGTCGCCCCCGGCGACAGGGTGAAGCTGGGCGCTTTCGAGGTGCTGTTCGTAAACGTGAACCACTCGATAGCGGGCGCCGTGGCGCTCGCCATAAATACTCCCCAGGGCCTTATATTCCACAGCGGCGACTACAAGATAGACCTCACTCCCGTGGCGGGCGAGCCCATCGATCTCAAGACCATCGCGGCGATAGGCGAAAAGGGCGTGCTCTGCTATCTCGGCGAGAGCACCAACATCGAGCGCCCCGGCTACACCATGAGCGAAAAGACCGTGGGCAGCACCCTCGACAGGCTGTTCAACGAAAATCCCACCCGCAGGCTCATAATCGCCACGTTCGCGTCCAACGTGCACAGGTTGCAGCAGATAATCGACCTTGCGGTCAAATATAAGCGCAAGGTGGCGCTCTCCGGAAGGAGCATGCTCAACGTCGTGGAAGCGGCCGAGAACATAGGCGACCTCAATATCCCCGAGGGCGTGCTCGTGGACGTCTCCCGCACGAAAAAGATACCCGACGGCGAGCTCGTTATAGTCTCCACCGGCAGCCAGGGCGAGCCGATGAGCGCGCTCACCCGCATGGCCAACGGAGAGAACCCCTCCGTCACCGTGGGCGCCAACGACACCATAATCATCTCCGCCTCCCCCATACCGGGCAACGAAAAGGGCATTTACAACGTTATAAACAATCTCTACCGCAAGGGGGCGAACGTCGTATACGAGAGCCTGGAAAACATCCACGTCTCGGGCCACGCCTGCCGCGAGGAGCACAAGATAATGCACAGGCTTCTGAAGCCTAAATTCTTCATCCCCGTGCACGGCGAATACAGGCACCTCAAAAAGCACGCGCAGCTCGCGCTCGAGCTCGGCATGAAGGAGAGCAACATCTTCCTGCCCGATATAGGCAGCTGCGTCATGCTCACGGCAAACACGCTGCGCCGCGGCGACAGCGTGCCCTCGGGCTCCCGCCTCATAGACGGCGACGGCATAGAGGACGAAAAGACCTCCACCGTAATGCAGGACAGGCGCCAGCTCGCCTCCGACGGGCTGTTCATAGTCTCCGTGGTCGTTTCGGGCGGGGAAGTGATAGGCGAGCCCGCCATCAACAGCCGCGGCTTCATATTCGGGTTCCACAAGGACTATATAACCGAGGTGCGCGGCGTAATAAAGAACGCCATAGAGGGCTACGACCTTACGATAGGTTCGGTGGACGAGCTCAAGCGCGCCATAAAGCGCACGCTGAAAAACTATCTCTTAAAAAAGACCAAGCAGTCGCCGATGATAGTGCCCGTCGTCGTCGAATTGTAAGGGCCCGCGAATTTTCGCGGCAGGCGTCGCCGTAAAGATCCCGCGAGTCCGGGGAGGCGGCGTTGCGTGCTTTTCGTGTATGCAAGGGCGTTACGGGCGCGGGGATAGCGTTTAAAAGGCTCCCTTTTGTAAACGGAGCCGGCGGTCGAGCCGGCCGAGGGATCGTATCGCTGCCGGTCGTACGCAAGGTTTGATATATGGACAAATTCTCATATGCGCACAGGAACACCTCTCCCGAAAGTGCGGGCAAGGGTGCCGTGCGCTTCAACAAACCTGATATACCTCCCGAACTTCGGGCGGTGCGCGAAGACGCCTTTTCGCGCGAGATACCCGTCGCGGGCGACGACACGCTCTGCTTTCTGATGGCGCAGGCGGCGGCCTGCGGCGCAAAAAATATTTTGGAACTCGGCACCGCCGTCGGCACCTCCGCCGCCGCAATGGCGTTTGTCTGCCCCGACGCGCGCATAACCACCGTCGAGCGCGACGAAAGGCTGCATGCCGAGGCGGTGAAAAATTTTAACGGGCTGGGCATATCGGAGCGCGTTTCGGCCGTTTTGGGCGACGCGGGCAGGGTGATAGAGGAGCTCTCGGGCCCGTTCGATCTCATATTCATGGATTGCGCAAAGGTGCAGTATATAAAATACCTGCCCCGCTTAAAGGCGCTGCTCCGGCCGGGCGGCGTGCTCGCCGCCGACGACGTGCTGCTCTACGGCTGGGCGAGCGGAGAGGCGGAAGTGCCCAAAAAGCGCGCCATGCTCGCGCGGCACATAGAGGAGTACCTTGCGGCGGTGACGACCGATCCCGAGCTTGTTACCGCCGTTGTGCGCGTGGGCGACGGGATGGCGCTTTCGGTGAAAAAACAGCTATGAAAGACGTTGAACTGCTTGCCCCCGCGGGCAATTTTTCAAAATTGAAGACGGCGCTCTACTTCGGCGCCGACGCGGTATATCTCGGCGGCAAAGATTTTTCGCTGCGCTCCTTTGCCGACAATTTTTCGCGCGAGGAGCTTATAAATGCCGTAAAATACGCGCATGCCCTCGGCAAAAAGGTGTATGTTACCGTAAACATATTTGCAAGGAACGCCGACCTCGCGGGCATGGAAAACTATTTTGCCTTTCTTGCGGGCTCGGGCGCCGACGCCGCGCTCGTCTCCGACCCGGGCGTTATGTCGGTTTGCAGGAGGTGCGCGCCGGGGCTGGCCGTGCATATCTCCACTCAGGCCAACGTAACGAACAAATACGCCGTAAAATTCTGGCGCGAACAGGGCGCGTCGCGCGTGGTGCTCGCGCGCGAGCTCTCTCTCGGCGAGATCGCCGAGATACACGCCTTCGTGCCCGACATGGAGCTCGAGGCCTTCGTTCACGGCGCCATGTGCATATCCTATTCGGGCAGATGCCTTCTCTCCGACTATCTTGCGGGGCGCCCCTCCAACCGCGGCGAGTGCGCTCAGCCATGCCGCTGGAAATATTCAGTGAGAAAGAGCGACGATAAGGGCGACAGCGGCCCTATGGACATGGAGGAGGACGAGCACGGAACGTATATCCTCAATTCGAAAGATCTGAACATGTCGGCCCGCCTCGAAGAGATGCGCGCGGCGGGCGTGCGCTCTTTTAAGATAGAGGGGCGGATGAAGAGCGAATACTACCTCGCCACCGTAATAAACGCCTACCGCAGGTGCATTGACGGCGGCTTTACTCCCGAAGTCGCGCGCGAGCTGCTCACGGCCGCCCACCGCGATTACACCGAGGCGTACGCCTTCGGCGAAAACCCTTCCACCGTCAACTATGCCGACAGCCAGGCCAAGGGCGATTGCGACTATATAGGCAACGTTTTGGGATATGAGGGCGGCTTTGCCGAAATCGAGATGCGCGGCAGGTTCTACGCGGGAGACGAGCTCGAAGTGCTCTCCCCCTCGCAAAATTTCGGCAAGCGCTTCACCGTGGGCGAGGCGTACGACCAGAGCGGCGCGGCCGTTTCCGACTGCAAGCGCGTTCAGGAAGTTTACCGCGTGCGCTGCCCCTATCCCCTCTCCGCGGGGGACATAGTGCGGCGCAGGAAGTAACACGTGGAACAGTGCCGTATCGGCAATATCCGACATCCGCATTAAAATTGTTTTTCATTCGGATATATGCGCGGTGCGGCATATGCATATATGCGCGGGTGCATATATGCGCGGACGGCCGACCGCCGCGCTTGTGCCGCCGCGATGTTTTTTGATTTTGAAACACAGAGATGAATTATTCCGTACCTAACATCTTCAACAGCATAAAAAACAGAAGCGCGCTCGTTTCGGTGCCCGGCTCCAAGAGCATAACGGCGCGCGCTCTCTTTATCGCCGCGCTGGCAAAGGGCACTTCCGAGTTGTGCGGCGCGGGCCTTTCGGACGACTGCCTCACATTTATCGGCTGCCTTAAAAGTTTGGGCATAAACGTATACGTGAACGGCACCGCCGTCACGGTGGATGGCTGCGGCGGAAAACTCCCCGTAAACAGCGGCGAGGTGTATGTGGGCAGCGCGGGCACGGCGGCGCGCTTTATTACCGCGCTCTTAGCCTTTTCGGAGGGCGAGTTTGTCGTGCGGTCGTCCGAGCAGATGAAAAGGCGGCCCATGGGCGACCTTATCTCCGCGCTCGAAGAGGCCGGGGCCCGCTTTGAATTTTTGGAGAGCAAAAACCGCTTCCCCTTTAAAATTTACGGCACCTCCGCCCCCGCGAAGGAGATAACCGTAGACATAACGAAGAGCAGCCAGTTCATGTCGGCTGTCCTGATGGCGGGCGTGTGCGCCGAGGGCGGCGTCCGCGTGAACGCCGCGGGCAGTCACGGCACTGAATATATAGACATGACCTGCGACATCATGTGGTCGTTCGGCGCGGGGCCCGTAAAAGAGCGGGCGTATGCGGTAAGCGGCGCGTATTCGGCGCGCAGATACGATATCGAGCCCGACGTCTCCGCCGCGTGCTACTTCTATGCGATGAACAGGATACTCGGCACCGACATAAAGGTAAGGGGCGTCATGCCGCACAGCTGCCAGGGCGACATCAAGTTTATAAAACTCATGCAAAGCGGCTTCGACGGCGGCAAAGCAGACATGTCGGCGTTTTCTGACCAGGCCCTCACGATGGCGGCGATAGCGCCCTATTTTTCGCGTCCCACGCACATATGCGGCATCGGGCATATCCGCGGGCAGGAGTGCGACAGGATAGCGGCCATGGTTTCGGGGCTCTCCGCCATGGGCGTGAAGTGCGAAGAGCTTGAGGACGGAGTCATCATATATCCTTCTCGGCCGCAGCCCGCGCGCATAGATACCTTCGGCGACCACCGCGTCGCCATGAGCTTTGCCGTAACGGGCCTGCGCGCCGACGGCATCGTGATTGAAAACGCCGAGGTGTGCTCCAAAACGTTCAAGGAATACTTCTCCGTGCTGGACGGCCTCGTCGGTGAACTCACCTGCGGGCGATGAACCGCGGAAAAAACTCGAAACAAAACATCAAGGGGCGGCGCTGCGGCGCCGCCCCTTTTTCGGTCGTGTTTTCGGTCGTATGCGCACATAAAAAAATGCACATACGGATACATGCGCGTTTGAGCGTGCGCTCATTTGCCGGCGTTCAAAACCGAAGGTCTTTTAAAATCTTTATAAAGGCCCTCGCGCGCCCTGCAGGCGGCGCTTTTTCTCTGCCCCGCCTCGTTTTAAGGCCCGCTATTTTACGGCTATCTCCCGCAGGACGTCGCCGTCGCTGTTGGTGAATTTTGCCGTGATGCTCCCGTTTTTGCACTCTACCGCCGTGCCCGTGAAGTGCCCCGGCCACACGCTCTCGCCGCTCGTCCTGTCGTTGCTGCGTATGGAGCCGCGCACGACGGGGTAGCTCGTCCGCGTGCCCGTGCCCGCATCGGCATAGTCGAGTATGTGCGAATGTCCGCTTATGCACAGGTCGAATTTCCCGTCGGTGGCCGCCACGAGCTCGTCCCGCCATTCGGGGAATCGCTCGTAGTCGGAGAGGGCGAACGCCATGTGCGCGAGCAGTATGCGGTATTCGCAGTCTTCGCCGAAATATTCGCGCTCGCGCAGCCATTGCGCCTGACGCTCGCGCAGTTCTGCGAAATTTGCCGCGGGGGTTATCAAAAAATTGTCGTCGGCCATGTCGTTGTTGGTGTCGAGCACCATAAAAAACGCGCCGCCGAGTTTTACGGTGTAATACAGTTCTCCGTCGCTGCTGCCCGTGTATTCGGGCAGCCTCGCCGCAAGCGCGCCGTTGCATTCGTGGTTGCCGCGGGTGTATATCACGGGCCGCTCTCCGCCCGTTATTTTCCCCGCGAGTTTGTATATCAGCGATATCTGCCTCTCGCTCGAGACTTCGTTTATTATGTCGCCGTTCAGAACGAGCACGTCCAGCGCGTCGCCGAAATATCCGCCCGCTTTTGCCGCGCCGCTTGTACATTCGTGGCTGTCGCTTATGTTGTATATCTGCAGCCCGTCGGAGGGGTCGGCGGGGCGGAAGTCATATTCCCTGCTGCGTTCGCGTCCGCCCGCTGACAGGTACGCGGCCTCGAAGTACACGGGCTCGGAATGCACGGAATAGCTGCGTTCTTCGTCTAAAAGCTGCATGGGCACCGATACTTTGTGCAGGCGGCACACGTTGTTTTCGCCCGCGCTCTCGTCGTAAAAAGTGTGCCCGCCCACCGTGACGCGGCCTGTCGACTTCACCGAGGTCGACCACGCTATCTGGTATTCGTCCTCGACGGCGAACACCGTGGCGTCGGAGGTGAAATAAAAGAAGTTGAGCCTGAATATGCCGAACACGCTTGCAAAAAGCACGGCCGCGCTCAGAGCCATGACCGATACCTTTTTGCCGCGCCCGCTCAGGCGGGGGTATGCGAATATCGTAAAGAGGAGCAGCCCCGCGACGGCCGCCGTCGCGTAGAAGGGCATGCCCGCCGTCAGCACGAGCGAAAGTTTCGAAAGGACGAAGGCCGTAAACAGGAAGTGCCCGAGCGCCATTGCCGCGGAGGCGCATATCACGGCGACAGATACGCCGCGTCTTTTGAACAGGGCGAGGTTGAGCGCCGCGAACGCGGCGGGAAGCAAAGCCGCCGCCGAGAGGAGGAAGGGCATGGCCGCAAACGTGTAGTACATGTTTTTGAATATCAGTATGCCTGTGCCGAAGAACTCCAGCGCATAAAGCGCCGCGACGACGGCCGCGGCGACGGCGAGTTTTTTTTGTGCCGGCGAGGGGAAAGCGTTTTTCATAAGATACCTGCGATCATGCGCGGCGCGCGTGCCGCGCCGTACGTTCGTTTTTTAAGTTTACCACATGCTGCCCGCCCTGTCAAACGGGCAAATGCCGAATTACCGTTGCGCGCGGGCGGCAGATGTGCTATAATATTGCGCGAGCAACACAAAAACGGTGAGACGATGACGGTAGATTTTTCCAATCCGTACTACTATATGTATCCTCTTGCGGGCATGGCGATCTTTTTCGTGCTCTATTTCGCGCTGCGCGGCGCGGGCGGCCGCACGCAGCGGGCGGTGCTCTTTTCTCTGCTCGCCGCAAATTTCGCGCTGCATTTTTTAAAGATGCTCTTCCCGCCCTATAACGATCCCGAGGAATTTTCCTACTATATACAGACGATAACGCCGGAGAACGTGTGCGCGATAAACACCATGATCTTCCCCTTTATCTTTTTGAAGAAGGACGGCGCGCTGCGCGACTACATGTTCTATATAGGCGTCATCTCTGGCATAGCCGCAAGCTGGATACCGATGTCGATAGAGGATGCGGGGGTGTTCGATTTCGATACGGTGCGCTACTATTTCTGCCACACGGTGCTGTGGACGGTGCCACTGCTTACGGTGATGTTCGGGCTGCACCGCCTCGACTACCGCAGGATAATATTTACGCCGCTGATATATATACTCGTCCTTTCGGTGATAGTGTCCAACGAGGTCGTGCTCGTCGCGCTCGGGCTCGAAAATGCCGACGAGATACTCTATTACGGCAACGCGGGCATGGCGTTCGCGCCCTATTCCTCGCTCCAAGGCACCGCCGTGCTGGATATCCTGCTGGCGTTCGTCCCCTCGTGGTTCAAGCCCGCGGCCGACGGCAGCGGGAGCTACGCCCCCGCGCTGTGGCAGCTGTTCCCCGCCGTTATACTCGGTTGCCCGCTCGGTTTTCTCATGTGCCTGTATTGGGAACGGCGGCACTTCGCCGCAGATGTCGTCGCACTGCTTTCGTTCTGTCTGCGGCCGCTTGCAAAATACCGCTTTGCGCGGCGCAGGATATATTATGGCGGTTCGCGCCGCTTCCGCGTGCGGGGAACGCGCCTTCGGAGCAAGAGATGGAGAGGATAGTAATACATTCCGACCTTAACAACTTCTATGCCTCGGTCGAAAAAAAGCTCCGCCCGGAGCTTGCCGGGCTGCCCGTGGCCGTAGGCGGCAACAAAGAGGAGCGCAAGGGCATAGTGCTCGCCAAGAGCGAGGAGGCAAAGCGCTTCGGCGTAAAAACGGGCGAGGCGCTGTGGCAGGCCAAACGCAAGTGCCCCGGCCTCGTGGTCGTGCCGCCCCGTTTCGAAGAGTATATGAAATATTCCCGCCTGGCGCGCGGCATATATGCCGAATACACCGACCTCATCGAGCCGTACGGCATAGACGAATGCTGGCTGGACGTTACGCGCAGCACAAGGATATTCCCTGAATTTCGCGGCGAAATGTATGTCGGCGAGGGCGATGAGAGGCACTTTTCGCCCGAATACCTTGCATTTATCGGCGATATCCTGCGCGAGCGCGTGAAGGCGGAGCTCGCCGTCACCGTCTCCGTGGGCGTGTCCTTCAACAAGGTGTTCGCAAAGCTCGGCTCCGACATGAAAAAGCCCGACGGCACCACGGTCATCTCCGTGCTCGACTATAAGCCGAAGATATATCCGCTCCCCGTGGACGACCTGCTGTTCGTGGGCAGGGCCACCGCCGAAAAACTCAAAAAAAGGGGCATAGGCACGATAGGCGCCCTCGCAAACGCGCCCGACGGGCTGATAAAGGGAATTTTCGGCAAAACGGGCGAAACGCTCTTAAAGTATGCGCGCGGGCTCGACGACGACCCCGTGCGCCCCATGAACGAGAGCGGCGAGCTGAAATCCATAGGCAATTCGGTGACGTACCCGCACGACCTCACCTCTTTAGAGGAGGTAAAAAAGCAGATATACGTGCTCGCGGAGAGCGTCGCCGCCCGCCTGCGCGAGGCGGACGTCGGCAGGGCTGACACCGTGCACCTGTGGGTGCGCTACGGCTCGCTCGAAAGTTTCGGGGTGCAAAAGAAGGTGCGCCCCACCGTGCTGTGCGGAGAGATAGCTTCGCACGCCTATGCGCTGTTCTGCGAAAAGGTGAGGCCGCCGTTCAGCGTGCGCGCCCTCGGCGTTACGGTGTCGGGCTTCGACAACAACGTGACCCAGCTCACCTTCGACGAGGTGGACGGCAACTACAAAAAGCGCGAACGCGCCGAGCGCGCCGTCGACGCCATACGCAAAAAATACGGCTATTCCAAGTTGCAGCGCGGCATAATGGCCGACGACATAATCGCCGCGCATACCGACATAAAGGGCACCCATCTCATAAAGCCCGCCCGCTTCGAAGACGGGGAGGCGCCCCCGCCCTTCAAAGACGACGACTGACGCCGCCCGCGGGCGCCGTAACGTGCGCTTATGCGCGGTATAACCATTTGCGAAGACAACATCGCGAATATCGTTTGACAGTATCGGCTATTTATTTTATAATTTGTGTGTAATTCGCAAAATTAATTTTTTAAGGAGATAAAATAATGAATCTGCCCGAAAAGTTCGGCGAAAACGTGTTCAACGACGCCGTGCAGAAGGAGAGGCTCCCCAAGGAAGTATACAAGTCGCTCCGCGCCACCATAGAGGCGGGCACGCAGCTCGACGTGTCGATAGCGGGCGCGGTCGCCGCGGCAATGAAGGACTGGGCGGTCTCCAAGGGCGCCACGCACTACACGCACTGGTTCCAGCCGCTCACCGGTCTCACCGCCGAAAAGCACGACAGCTTTATCGAGCCCGAAGGCGACAGGGTGATAATGCGCCTCACCGGCAAGAGCCTCATCGTCGGCGAACCCGACGCCTCCAGCTTCCCTTCGGGCGGTTCGCGCGCGACGTACATGGCGCGCGGCTACACCGCGTGGGATCCCACGTCCCCCGCGTTCGTAAAGGGCACCACGCTGTATATCCCCTCCATATTCGTCTCCTACACGGGCGAAACGCTCGATAAAAAGTCGCCTGTGCTCAAGTCGATGAAGGCGCTCGACATGCAGGCCAAGCGCATCTTGAAGCTGTTCGGCATAGAGTGCAAAAAGGTCACCACGACAGTGGGGCCCGAGCAGGAGTATTTCCTCATCTCCGAGGAGGAGTATTTTAAAAGGATAGACCTGCGCATGACGGGCAGAACGCTGTTCGGCGCGCCCGTTCTGCGCGGGCAGGAACTCGAAGACCACTACTTCGGCACCATAAAGCCCGCCATAGCCGACTTTATGGCCGACCTCGACGAAACGCTGTGGTCTTACGGCATCCCCTCCAAAACGAGGCACAACGAAGTCGCCCCCGCCCAGCACGAGATGGCGCCCGTGTATCAGACTACCAACGTCGCCATAGATTCGAACATGCTCACCATGGAGCTCATGAAAAAGGTGGCGCAAAAGCACGGGCTCGTTTGCCTGCTGCACGAAAAGCCCTTCGAGGGCATAAACGGCTCGGGCAAGCACAACAATTGGTCCATGTCCACCGATACAGGCCTCAACCTCCTCGAGCCCGGCCCCACGCCCGAAAAGAACACGATGTTCATGCTCATACTCGCCGCAGTGATAAAGGCGGTGGACGACTATCAGGGCATCCTCAGGGGCGCGGTCGCCTCCGCGGGCAACGATCACCGCCTCGGCGCAAACGAAGCTCCTCCCGCGATAATCTCCATATATCTCGGCGACCAGCTCGGCGAGCTCGTCGACAGCATCGCCAACGGCCGCAACTACGTGCCCTTCCGCGCGCAGGAGGGTTCCATCGGCGTGCCCGAATCGCCCATATTCCCCAAGGACGCCTCCGACAGGAACAGGACTTCGCCGTTTGCGTTCACGGGCAACAAATTCGAATTCCGCATGCTCGGCTCGCAGTTCAACGTCGCCGACGCCAACATAGTGCTCAACACCATCGTCGCCCAGGCCTTTTCCGACTTTGCCGACAGCCTCGAGGGAGAGGCC
Organism: uncultured Clostridia bacterium; assembly: GCA_944354725.1. Taxonomy (GTDB): domain Bacteria; phylum Bacillota; class Clostridia; order Christensenellales; family Borkfalkiaceae; genus Coproplasma. Next base: position 11,313 of record CALVQA010000023.1, on the reverse strand, counting down.
GACGTGGAGGACGCGGCGCGCAGGCTGATAACCGAAACGATAAGGGCGCACAAGCGCATAATATTCAACCTCGACGGCTACGGCCCCGCATGGGAGCCCGAGGCGGAGAGGCGCGGCCTTCTCAACAACAAAAACACCGCCGACGCCACCGACGTGTTCTTTGAAAAGAAGAACATCGACGTGTTCGTCAATCAGGGAGTATATACCGAGCAGGAGGCCATAGCCAGGGGCATGGTGCGGCTGGAGAACTATGTGAAGATAATAAACATCGAAGCTCTCACAATGCTCAAAATGGCAAAGCAGGACATAATCCCCGCCGTATCCGACTATATAGCCGAGCTGTGCTCCAACGTCGCGGCAAAAAAGGCCGTTTCGGCGAATATCCCCTGCGAAACGGAGAAGGGCCTCATAATAAGGCTCTCCGAGCTGAACGATAAATTCGGCGCGGAGGTCAAAAAGCTGGAGACCGCGCTCGCCGCGATCGACAAGGAGGACGTGCGCCCCGCCTCCAAGGCCATGGCGCACAAGGTCATCCCTCAGATGAACGCGGTGCGCAGGATAGCCGACGAGATGGAGACGCTCACCTCCGAAGATTATTGGCCCTATCCCTCTTATACCGATATGCTCTACAGCGTGAAATAACCATGGAAAAATTCGAAAGGGGCGCCCGCCGCATACCGCCGCGGGCGCCCCTTTTTGCGCCCTTTTTTGCCGCCTGCCGCGCATGCAAGGCCGTCCGCCGCGTACGGCGGACGGTTGATATTTTTTAACGCATGCTGTAATAAATTTGTAAATTTAAGCGAAAACCTTGATTTTTGGCGGGGGTGGGGGTATAATATAATCAACTTCAAAACAGGAGGACAACTCATGAAAAAGGTTTTAACGGTCATCGCGGCGTTAGGCGCGGCGGTGGCGGTATCCGTTGCGGCCGGCTGCAGCTGCGCGCAGAACGGGCTTTCGGCCTATGAGATCGCCGTGGAAAACGGCTTCGAAGGCACCGAACAGGAATGGCTCGAATCGCTCCGCGGCGAAAACGGCAATGACGGCAACGACGGCCAGACGCCCACTATAGAGATAAGCGAAGACGGCTATTGGGTGATCAACGGCGAAAAGACCGACGTAAAGGCCGAGGGCCAGGACGGCGAGCCGGGCAAAGACGGCGAGGACGGCGAAGACGGCGCGCAGGGCCCTCAGGGCCCCCAGGGCGAGCCGGGCAAAGACGGTGAGGACGGCGAAGACGGCGTAGGCATAGCCGATATTACATACAGCTACGAATACAGCGCGGAGGACGGCTGCTTCTACACCGTCATCGTGTTCGTGCTCGACAACGGCGACGAGTATGAGGTGAAGATCCCTTCGAGCGCCGCCGCTCCCGACGCCGAGTACAAGGCTGCCACGACCGAAGAGTTCATGCAGCTTCTTGAAAGCGGCGTTGAGAATATAGAGTTCACCGCCGAAAGCTACACCGCCGCTAATGCCGAGGAATTGACGGCGCTGCTCACTTCGGGCGCTCCCGCTGTCGAACTCACGGCGGATATAAAAGTGCCGGAGATCATTGCCATAGACAGCAAAGTTACGCTTGACCTTGGCGAAAGCACCCTTTCTATCGGCGCAGGCATGGGCAATTATGTTGCTATGCGCGTAAATGCTGGCGGCAGCCTTACGATCGAAGGCAACGGCACTATAGACGCTATCGGCGCCGACGACGGTACCGTTCCCGTTGCCGCAATGGCAGAGGGCGCTGTCGTTACCGTAAACGGCGGCACCATAGTTGTAGATACCCCCAATGAATCTTGTCTGTTTGCGGGCGGCGGCGGTAAAGTCATCGTAAACGGCGGCACGTTTATAAATAGCAGCGATGCGGATTATGCATATGGCGGCGGCGCTCCGCTCACGGTAAACGTTTCCAACAGCGCTTCGGTCGACGATATGGTTATATACGGAGGCACATTTGTCGGCCGCGATCCCGCTTCGGGCGACGATAATCTTGGCGGAACTTTTGTTGCCGAAGGCTATATAAGCTATGAATCGAAAGACGGGACTTACGTAGTATGCGCGAAAGACGAGGCCGCAGCGGCGGGCGTCGTGGCGACGATAGGCACTGCCGGCTATAAAGACGTAGTCGAAGCCATTGCCGCGGCGGATGCCGGCGACACCATCGTCATCGCCGAAGGTGCAAGTTTTACAAGCAGCATAAATGTAAACAAGGCGGTCACCATTGATTTCAACGGCGCAAAACTTTCTTCCGATACGGCAAACACTCCCGCACTCAGCGTCGCCGCTTCGGGAGTCGTTATAGAAAACGCAGTCGTTACTTCTGCTTCCGGCAAACACGGCATCGTGGTCAACGCCGGCACAAGCGACGTAACTATCCGTAACTGTGAATTCAGCGGTTGGGCCGGCCATGCGATATATGTGAGCGGCTCCTCCGCCCAATCGCCCGTCGTTATCGAAGGCTGCACCTTCACCCGCCCCATAAACGTTGAAGTACAGGACTGCGTTATAATCAAGAACAATCAATTTAATATCAGTTCTTCAAACAACGCCATCACCATGGCGGGAGCAATGGGCAGCATAACCGTTGAAGGCAACACGATCGCTCATACTACAAAGGCAGGCGCTCTCATACGCCTCTATGACGGCATGACCATAAAAGACGGCGCAAAGATAACGATAAGCGGCAATACCCTTTCAAACGGCGCAACAATGTTCTGTCATGAAACCACCGACGAAGCTCCCTGGAGCTATGTCGCCGAAGGAAAGCTCGTATGCGATACGTATTTCTTCGACGGCAGGTTCGGCAATTCGGCAAATGAAGAGCTTGCCGCCGCGATCGCTTCCGTTCCCGCAGGTTCGACGATAGTATTTGCTGAGGGTGTAGAGCTTGCGAGCACCGTAGTTATCAACAACGGCGTAACTATCGATTTCAACGGCGCCGAGATCGGCTCGGCCGTTACAAGAGGCTGGTGCGTCGAAATTACGAGCGGACATCAGATAACGATCAAAAATGCCGTTATACAGGCCAATGCCGAAGGCAGCGGAGTGATAGGCATTCAGATCAATGCGGGCCCCACAACGGCTAACATCATAGATTGTGAGGTGCTTTGCGCCGACAAAGAGCTCTATACCGCTATATACGTAAGCACGCAGAATGTGAGCGACGAGCCTTCCGTTGTTATAGAAGGTTGCCATTTGGAGCGCCTTATCAACGTAAGCAGCAAGAGCGACGTTACGATAAGCGGCAATACGTTCGAAATTACCGCCATCGGTTCGGACGATAACGCGATCAACATCTCCAACGACGACGGTAAGACGGGCAATATCGTTATCGAAAACAATACCGTTGACGGCGACGTGCCCATGATCCGGTTCTACGGCAAGGAGTTCGGTGTTCAGGTAGGAAAGAAAATAACCATCTCCGGCAATACATACTCAGAATTATATGTATGCGCCGAGGCTGACGGCCCTGCCGAAACTGATATAACGGACCTTATCGCCGAAGGCGTGATCACGGGTACCGACGTTGACTGACCCCGCAAATCGGATAAAATTTTTTGTACGATAAAATCAAAATCCAAAGGGGCGGCGCTCATGCGCCGCCCCGCTGTTTTTGTGTCTTATAAAGGCTGCCCGTTCAAGGGGCCGTAACGCTGCCCGCGCCTCCCCTTAAGGGGAGGAATCAAAGGAGGGGTTCCGCCCTCAACGGTGGCTACGACGGGTCTGCCCCTCAAGTGGGGGCCGTAACGCCGCCCGCGCCTCCCCTTAAGGGGAGGAATCAAAGGAGGGGTTCCGTCCCTTTCGCAAAGGAGATGTTTTTTGCCTTTACAAGATGCGCTGCGGCGTGATATAATTTTGCCGTAAATTCTGCATAAACTTTTCGGGAGAGAAAAATGAGCGGGAACGGTAAATTCAAAAAGCGGTTCAACGCGTTGAGAGAGTACGGGCTGAACCTCGTCGCCCTGAGCATGCTCACGGGGCTGTTTTCGGGTACGGTGGTAACGCTGTATAACATAGTTACGGGCATAGGGGAGGAGGCCTCGGTAAAGCTGTACGGCCTCGTTAAAGAAAACCCCGTATTCGTGCCGCTGCTCTTTCTCGGCCTGTTCGCGGGCGCCGTGGTCATAGGCACCGCCACCCGCCTCGTCCCCATGATACGCGGCAGCGGAGTGCCGCAGACGGAGGGCGCCGCGCGCGGCCTGCTGCGCTTCAAGTGGTATACCGTTATGTGCTCCATGTTCGCCGCGTCCGCCGCGTGCGTGTTCATGGGGCTGCCCGCCGGCAGCGAGGGCCCCTCCCTCCAGATAGGCGGCTGCGCGGGCGACGGCATGGGCGCCGTGTTCGGGCGTCCCTTCATGGTGCGCAGGCTGCAGATAGCCGCGGGAGCCTCGGCGGGGCTGGCCGCCGCCTTCAACGCGCCCGTAACGGGGCTGGCGTTCGCCATGGAAGAGGCCTTCCGCTCCTTCTCCGCGCAGGTGTTCACGTGCTCTGCCGTGAGCGTGCTCGTCTCCCTTTCGGTGCGCAACCTCATGCGCGGCGCAATGGGTCTCTCTACGGGCTTTACCTTCACTTCGTTTGAATTTTCCGCCGTCGGGGCCGCAGGCTGCCTGTACGTCGCCGCAGCCGCCCTTGCAGCGGCGCTGCTCGGCGTGGCGTTCTATAGGTTGATGCTGCTGTGCAGGAGGGGCTTTGCAAAGCTAACCTTTTTTAAGGGTGCGGGCAGATATATCGTGCCGTTCTTTGCCGCGGGCGCTTTCGGCCTCGTTTCGTCGTACGCCATGGGCGGCGGCCACGAGTTCGTTCAGTCGCTCGGCTCGCTTTACGAAGGCGAGTTCGAAAGAATTTTCGGCATATCGGTCGCCGCAACGCTCGCCGTCGTCGTGGCGATGCGCTTTATATCCACCGTGCTTGCCGTAGGCTGCGGCATGCCGTACGGCATATTCGTGCCCGTGCTCGCCACGGGCGCGGGGCTGGGCGCGCTGCTGTGCGCGGGCTTTAAAAGCGCGGGCATGGACCCCTCCCTGTCCGACTATATAATAATCATCACCATGGCGGCGTACTTCACCACCGTCGTGCGGGCGCCCGTTACGGGGCTTATAATGATATTCGAATTCACGGGCTCCTTTCAGGGGCTCCTGCCCGCCCTTCTCGGCGTGGGCATAGGCTTTATCGCGGGCGAGCTCTTCCGCACCCGTTCGGTGTTCGAAACGTGCCTCGACTTCATCGTCAAAGACGGCGGCGGGCAGGGCGCCGGGCGGCGCAGGGTGCGCCTTGCCGTGGAGGAGGGCTCCTATGCCGACGGCCGCAGCATACGCTCCGTGCTTTGGCCCGCGGGCGGCATCGTTGAGGAGGTGGCTCCCGTCGGCGGCGAGCGCTTCGTGCCCGACGGCAAGACCGTGCTGCATGCGGGCGACGAGATAACCTTTGCCTGCATGGCCGCTTCGGAGGAGGACGTTAAAACCTTCCTGTCGGAAATAGTCGGCGGGCCCGAGGGCCGATAGCCGCGGGAGCCGTATGCGCGGCGCACGGTATTTAAATGGCTTTGCCGAACGTTTACGCTTGACTTGAAGTGTCGTTTTTTATATAATAGCATCGTGGGCGGACAGCGGCGGCCGTTTTTTGCGGCGCGGCCCGTGCCCGCAAATAAAGAGAGGAAATTACTCCAATGCTTACAAGTATCTGTGGAATCAACTGGGGCGACGAAGGCAAGGGCAGAATGGTCGACCTTCTGTCGCGCGATTTCGACATAGTGTGCCGCTATCAGGGCGGCAACAATGCCGGGCACACCGTTATAAACGAGAGGGGCAAGTTCATTTTGAATCTGCTTCCCTCGGGCATACTCAGAGAGGATGTGGTCAACGTTCTCGGCTGCGGCATGGTGATCGACCTCAAGCACCTGTGCGGCGAGATAGAGCGCCTTCGCGACGCCGGCATAAAAATAACGCCGGAAAACCTTAAAATAAGCGACAAGGCCGTTATAACCATGCCCTACAACGTGTTGCAGGACGTCATGGAGGAGGACAGGCTCTCCAAGGCGACGGGCAAGCCCTACGGCTCCACCCGCCGCGGCATAGCGCCCGTGTATGCCGACAAGTACATGAAAAAGGCCTTCCGCATGGGCGAGCTGCTCAACACCGGGCTGATGTTCAAGCGCCTGCCCGACATCGTCGCGTGGAAGAACCTCACCGTCACTTCCTACGGCTACGACCCCGTGAAAGCGGATGACATGAAGGACTATTTCGTCACCTACGGCGAACCTTTGAAGGAGTTCATCACCGATACGGGCCTGTATCTCAACGAGGCGAACAAGGCGGGCAAGAACATAATGTTCGAGGCCCAGCTCGGCGCCCTCCGCGACATCGATTACGGCATCGTGCCCTACACTTCCAGCTCCTCCACGATTGCGGCGTACGCGCCCATAGGCGCGGGCGTGCCCAATCTCAAGCTCGACAGGTCTATAGGCATAATGAAGGCCTATTCCAGCTGCGTGGGCGCGGGCCCCTTCACCTGCGAATACTTCGGCGAACAGGCCGAAAGGCTGCGCGAGGCGGGCGGAGAATACGGCGCCGCCACGGGCAGGCCCAGAAGGGTGGGGCCCTTCGACGCGGTGGCCTCCCGCTACGGCATCCGCTGCCAGGGCGCCGACGAGATAGCGCTCACCAAGCTCGACGTGCTCGACGGTTATGAAGAGATAGAGGTATGCACGCACTACGAGCTCAACGGCAAGGTCATCGACGAGTTCCCCTTCACCGACGTGCTCGATTACTGCAAGCCCGTGTTCGAAAAGGTAAAGGGCTGGAACTGCGACATTTCGCACTGCAAGAGCGCGGACGAACTGCCCGAAGAGGCGCTCGCCTACATACGCCTCATCGAAAAGTTATGCGGCTGCCGCATACGCTACGTCTCCGTCGGGGCGGAGCGCGACGCCTGCATAAAGATGTATTGAAAATAACAGTTTCCCGCCGTGCCACGGCGGGAAATTTTAAAAGGGGATGGAAATGCTCAGAAAATTTTACAAGATGCAGGGCATCGGCAACGACTATATCTACTTCGACTGCATGAACGAGCCGGTCGAAGACCCGGGCGCTCTCTCCGTGCGCCTCTCCGACCGCCATTTCGGCATAGGCGGCGACGGGGTGATATTGCTGTGCCCCTCCGACGTCGCCGACTGCCGCATGCGCATGTTCAACCTCGACGGTTCCGAGGGGAAGATGTGCGGCAACGGCATACGCTGCGTGGGCAAGCTCGCGCACGACCTCGGCTATGTAAAGGGCGACGAGGTGAAGATAGAAACGCTCTCGGGCATAAAATCGCTCAGGCTCAATAAGGGCGCCGACGGCAAGGTGAGTTCGGCGCGCGTAGACATGGGCGCGCCCGTGCTCGAAGGGCAGGCTATCCCCAGCACATACCGCGGAGAGCGCGTCGTCGGCGTCCCCATAGAGGTCGGCGGCAGGACTTTCGGCGCCACGCTCGTTTCGATGGGCAATCCTCACTGCGTGGTGTTCGAAGACCCCGACAGAGTGGGCCTCGAGCACTACGGCCCCCTGTTCGAGCGTCACCCCGCCTTCCCCGAGAGGGTCAATACCGAGTTCGTGCGGGTGATAGACAAAAACAGGCTGAAGATGCGCGTCTGGGAGCGCGGCAGCGGCGAAACGCTCGCCTGCGGCACGGGCGCGTGCGCGTCGGCAGTGGCGGCGGTGCTTAACGGCTATTGCGAAAAGAATACCGAGATATCGGTGTTCCTCCTCGGCGGCGAACTGCGCATAACGTATACCGACGAAACGGTGTTCATGGAGGGGGACGCGAGGCTCGTGTTCACGGGCGAGGTGGAGCTGTAACGCGCCTTTTCCGATATTGCATAAAATACCGGCGGCGGGGCAAAATGCCCCGCCGCTTTGGCAAGGGCGGGCTTTTCGGCCATGCCATGCGCGCCGCCTCGCCCGAAAATTAAAAAATAAGTGGCGTTTGCGGTTGCTTAAACGGCATAGGTGTGATATAATGTACGGGAATTTAAATCATAATGCGGTACGAATGCCCGCGCTTTGCGGGCGGGGAGAAATTTTATGACGAAGTACATTTTTGTTACCGGCGGCGTTGTTTCGGGGCTGGGCAAGGGCATAACGGCTGCCTCGCTCGGCAGGCTTTTGAAGTGCAGGGGATATAAGGTGGCTTCGCAGAAGCTCGACCCCTACATAAACATCGACCCCGGCACCATGAGCCCCTATCAGCACGGCGAGGTGTTCGTCACCGACGACGGCGCCGAGACCGACCTCGACCTGGGCCACTACGAGAGGTTTATCGACGAAAACCTCAACAAATACTCCAACCTCACCACCGGCAAGGTATATTGGAACGTTCTTAACAAGGAGCGCAACGGAGAATACCTCGGCCAGACGGTGCAGGTAATACCGCACATTACCGACGAGATCAAAACGTTCATATACAACGTCGGCAAGACTACGGGCGCCGACGTCGTTATCACCGAGATAGGCGGCACCATCGGCGACATAGAGAGCCAGCCCTTCATAGAGGCGATAAGGCAGGTCGCGCGCGAAGTGGGGCGCGACAACTGCTGCTTCATCCACGTCACGCTCGTGCCCTACATCTCGGGCTCGGAGGAGTTCAAGTCCAAGCCCACGCAGCACTCGGTTAAGGAGCTGCAGGGCATGGGCATCAATCCCGACATAATAATCGCCCGCGTCGACGCGCACATGCCCAAGGACGTGCGCGCAAAGATATCCATGTTCTGCAACGTGGCCCCCGAATGCTGCATAGAAAACCTCACCCTGCCCGTGCTCTATCAGGCGCCCATCATGCTGGAGGAGAGCAACTTCTCGCAGATAGTGTGCGACAGGCTCAAGCTCGATCCCAGGGTGATAGACCTCACGGAATGGAACAAGATGCTGGCAAGGATAGCCGCGCGCGACAAGACGGTGCGCATAGCCCTCTGCGGAAAGTACGTGCAGCTGCACGACGCATACCTTTCGGTCGCGGAAGCGCTCGCTCATGCCGGATACGAAAATGCCGCCAAGGTAGACATTAAGTGGGTCGACAGCGAGACGATAAGCGACGATAACGCCGCGGAGCTTTTAGGCGACGCGGACGGCATCCTCGTGCCGGGCGGGTTCGGCAACCGCGGCATAGAGGGCAAGATAGCCTGCGCCAAGTACGCGCGCGAGAACAACGTGCCCTATCTCGGCATCTGCCTCGGCATGCAGACGGCGGTGGTGGAGTTCGCCCGCAACGTACTCGGCTACGGCGACGCCAATTCTTCGGAGTTCGATCCCGATTCCGCCCACTGCGTGATAGACCTCATGCCCGATCAGCACGGCGTAAAGATGGGCGGCACCATGCGCCTCGGCGCATACCCCTGCAAGGTGACGGGCGAAAAGATGAAAAAGGCGTACGGCAGGGACGAGATATCCGAGCGTCACCGCCACAGATACGAGTTCAACAACGACTTCCGCAGCGAGGCGGAGGCGGCCGGCATGAAGATAGCGGGCACCTCGCCCGACGGGCTTCTGGTGGAGGCGGTGGAGATACCCGCCAACGATTTTTATATAGGCGTGCAGTTCCATCCCGAGTTCAAGTCGCGTCCTCAGTCGGCGCATCCGCTCTTCCGCGAGTTCATAGCTTCGGCGGTGAAGTACCGCGCAAAGCAGAGAAGCAAATAAAACAGATCGGTGCGAAGCGCCGCACCGCCGAGGCGGTGCGGCGCCGTTCGTATGCGGAGCGGCATGCCGCTCCGCAGCATATATATCAAAAGTTGCATATCAAAAATTATATGCGCGCAACGCGCGCCCGTGGTGAAATATGTTATTCAACGCCAACTATTCCAACGTAAACGACAGTTATCTCTTTTCCACCATAGCAAAAAAGGTGGCCGCATACCGCGCCGCCGCGCCCGACGCAAAGGTGCTCCGCCTGGGCATAGGCGACGTTACTCTGCCGCTCGCGCCCGCCGTGGTCGACGCCATACGCGCCGCCGCGGGCGAAATGGCCGAAAAGGCTACCTTCCGCGGATACGGCCCCGAACAGGGCTACGACTTTTTGCGCGAGGCCGTGCGCGGCTATTATTCCGAGCGCGGCGTGAGCGTTTCCGCCGACGAGATATTTATTTCCGACGGCGCAAAGTCTGACCTCGGCAACATCCTCGACCTGTTTTCGCAAAACAATACCGTGCTCGTGCCCGACCCGGTGTATCCCGTGTATGTGGATACCAACGTGATGGCGGGGCGCAGGATCATATATGCCGATGCCAACGAGGGCAACGGCTTTTTGCCCATGCCCGACTATTCCGTCGACGCCGACATAATATACATCTGCTCGCCCAACAATCCCACGGGCGCGGCATACACCGTGGCGCAGCTTCAGGAATGGGTGGATTACGCCGACAAGAAGGGCGCGGTCATCCTGTACGACGCCGCCTACGAGTGCTTCATCCGCGACGAAAAATTCGCCCGCTCGATATATCTTGCAAAGGGCGCCGAAAATTGCGCCATAGAGTTCTGTTCGTTCTCCAAGATGGCGGGCTTCACGGGCACGCGCTGCGGCTGGACGGTGGTGCCGCGCGCGATAGAACGGGGCGGGCTCTCGGCAAACAAGATGTGGCTCAGGCGGCAGACCACAAAATTCAACGGGGTGCCCTACATCGTTCAGCGCGCCGCCGCAGCGGTGTTCACTCCCGAAGGCCGGGCGCAGACGGAGGCCAACCTCGCGTATTACAGAGAAAACGCAAAGCTCATCGCGGGCACGCTCGAAAAGCTCGGCATATGGTTCACGGGCGGCGGGCATTCGCCGTATATCTGGTTCAAGTGCCCTTTCGGCATGGGCAGCTGGGAATTTTTCGATCACCTTCTCGGCAATGCGCAGGTGGTGGGCACTCCCGGCGCGGGCTTCGGCGCGAACGGAGAGGGCTTCTTCCGCCTGAGCGCCTTCGGCGACAGGGAGGACACGGCAGAGGCAATGGAGCGGATAGAGCGACTGCTCGCAAAATAACGGCGCCGTTCGCGCATATGCGCGGTATGGCAAAAAATTAAAGTTGCGTAAGGTTTTTTATGAAGAGTAATTTCAAGCGCGGCGCCGGCGTCCTGTGCCACATATCTTCGCTGCCGGGCAGATACGGCATAGGCTCGCTCGGCAAAGAGGCGTATGACTTTGTCGACTTTTTGGAGCGCGGCAAAATAAAATATTGGCAGATACTTCCGCTCGTGCAGACGGGCTACGGCGATTCGCCCTACCAGTCGGTCTGCTGCAATTCGGGCAACCCCTATTTCATCGACCTTCCTACCCTCGCGCGGCGCGGTCTTCTTGACG
>CALVQA010000022.1 GCA_944354725.1 uncultured Clostridia bacterium | reverse complement strand
AGGTATATGGCTTTTTTGCGCGGATATTTTTCCGAGATGTACGGCAGCGAGATTGTGTACGACCAGCAGGCCATGCTGTACAGGCTCAAAAGCAGCCCCGCGGATCGGACGTAAAAAATGCGGGCGGCGAAAGGTACGCTGCCCGCGCTTTAACGGAACTTTTATCAGGCTTTTATGCCGTCTGCGCCGCGTGCGCAAGCGGCAGCGCCACGGTGAACGCGGCGCCCTCGCCCTGTCTGCTTTCGGCGGATATTTCGCCGCCGTGCAGGGTGACTATTCGCTTTGCCAGCGCAAGCCCCAGGCCGTTGCCTTCGGTAGAGCGGGAGCTGTCGCCCTGATAGAACTTTTCAAAGATGTGCGGCAGCGCCTCTTGGCTTATCCCGCAGCCTTCATCCCTTATACATACAAAAATTTTGCCTTCCGCCGTGTGCATCTCAATGTGTACGGCGGAATTTCTTTCGGAAAATTTTACGGCGTTGGCTATCAGGTTGTGCCACACGTGCAGCATCATCCCGTCGTTTCCCAAAAAGAAAATCTCCGGCAGGTCAAGGTCAAACTGTATGTCCTTGGCGCTCCATTCGGCTTCAAGCATAAGTATTGCCATGCGTATCTGTTCGTCCAGGCGGTAATTCTTTTTGTCCGGCACGTCGTTTTGGTTTTCCAGCTTGGTAAGGTTCAATATATCCCCCGTCAGCGTGGAAAGTTTGCGCGCGTTGGAAAGTATCTTTTCTATGTATTCCTGCGCCCGCTCTTTTGTAAGGTTCTTGTTTTGCAGCAGGGTGGCGTAGCCCTCTATCGCGGCGATGGGCGTCTTGAATTCGTGCGATACGTTGGATACGAAGTCCGAACGCAGCGTCTCTACGCCCGCAAGTTTATGCACCATCGCGTTGAAGTCGCCGTACATCTCGCGTATGGTGCCGAACATGCTCTTTTCTTTAAGCCGCACGGAAAAATCCCCCGCAGATACAAGGCGCAGCCCCTTGCTCAGCCTTTCTATCGGTTTGAATATCTGTTTTATTACAAGCATGGCAACCACCGTGCCGAGTATTGCGCCGAGGATCACCATCAGGTCAATGGGTATGATGCCGGCGGGGGTGCCGGGCGGAAGGTCGTTTTTGCGGAATGCAAGGAACATTATGGCGCTTATTATAAGCGTCACTATCACCAATATCAGTATGACTACAAGTGCAAAATACAGCCATACGAGCGATGTGCGGCCGAGCGTGTTTTTACGTTTCATCTGTCTTTACCGCCTTATACCCCAGGCCGCGTATCGTCACTATCTTAAAGTCGCGGTTGTTTTCAAATTTGTCGCGCAGCCTGTTTATGTGTGTGTTTATGGTGTGGTCGTCCGTATCGGAGTCCATTCCCCATATCTCGTCCATGAGCTGTTGCCTCGTGAATATCCTGCCCGGGTAGGAAAGCAGCTTGAACAGCAGGTTGAACTCTTTTAGCGGCAAAACTATCTCTTTGCCCTCCGTCTTTACCGTCATCCCTTCAAAGTCTACCACCGTGGAGCCGACTACTATCTTTTTTTCGGCGCTTATCTTTGCCCTGCGCAGGAGCGCCTTTACGCGCACCAGCATCTCTTTTACGTTTATGGGCTTTACCATATAGTCGTCCGCGCCCAAAGAAAACGCCTTTTGCAGCGAATCGTAGTCGTCGCGCGCGGTGACTATCAAAAGGGGGCAGGTTATCCCCGAACTTCTTAAAGTTTTGGTGAGTTCAAAGCCGTCCGTCCCCGGCATCATTATGTCTGCCACGATAAGGTCTATTACCGTGTCCGAAAGTATGTTCAGCGCCTGTTCGCCGTTCTCTGCACCGAGCGTGCGGTAGCCGCTGTCGTTCAGTGCGCCGCACAGCAGTTCGCGCAGGTCAAGGTTGTCCTCTGCCACAAGTATGTTGAGCATGCCGCCCTCCTTTTTTTCTATTATAATCCAACGTTGTGTAGGTGATATAAAAGCCTTTTCACTATTATAACACATAAAAATAAATATTCGGTAAACATTTCATTTGTCTTTCAAATTGTTTATTTTTTGTTTATCTTGACAGGACTTTGCGTTTACCGATTTTTGTTATACTGTAATGGATTAACGCGAACCTTATTCGATCGTGCTTGTTTTATCCCTTACCGTGTATCGCAAAAAAATAAAAGGGTAAGGCGGGGCGCGGAATGTGCCCGTAAAAGGAGTATTTATGAAATCATCTTCGGTAAAAAAGATAGCCGCGGCGTGCGCGGCGGTGCTCTGCGCGTCTTCGCTCGGGCTCTTTGCCGCGTGCGGCACGGATGCCGCCGGCGAGACGTCGGACAGCGTCTGCGTCGTCTCTATAGAAAAGTCCGACGGCGGATATACCGTAGTCTATTCGGACGGCACTACGGAGTTTCTCGAAGCCGTCGGTGAGGACGGTGAGGACGGCGTTGACGGCGAGGACGGGGCCGACGGCGAAGACGGTAAGGACGGCGAGGATCTGACCATTTCCGCCATCTGGCAGGCATACATACAGGAGACGGGCGAAGATCTCACGCTTGCGCAGTTCATAGAGCAGTACCTCAGCCTGTCGGCGGACAGTTCCGCCGCGGTCGGCACGGCGCTCCTGTCGTGCGTCTCCATCTACTGCGAGTTCATAGAGACGCAGTCTGTGGGCGGCGGCAACTTCTTCCCCGGCGGAGGCATGGGCGGCATCACAAGTTCGCAGCTCGTGCAGTCGGCGGGTTCGGGCATCATATATGAAATAGACGAAGACAGCGTGTACATAGTCACCAATTACCACGTGGTGTACTACGGCTCCGCCGACGAGGAAAAGAACGGCGGATCAAAGACGGCGCGCGATATATACTGCTACCTCTACGGCAGCGAGTGCACGCCTACGCTGTCGGGATACGACGAGGACGGCTATTACAGTTACAACTACGGCAGTTACGCCATAGAGTGCGAATACATAGGCGGCAGCTATAATGCGGACATAGCGGTGCTGCGCGCCGATAAGGACGCCGTGTACGCCGTCAACCAAAACGTGCGCGCCGTGACGTTTGCCGAAGATTACCACGTCGGCGAAAGCGTCTATGCCATAGGCAATGCCGAAAGCGAGGGCATCACCGCCACGGAGGGCATCATAGGCGTGGACAGCGAATATGTCCTGCTTGACGTGGACGAGGACGGGGAGGAGGAGAGCCACCGCTCCATCAGGTTCGACGCTACTATATATCACGGCAATTCGGGCGGCGGCTTGTTTAATGCCAAGGGTGAACTGGTCGGCGTCGCCAATGCGGGCATAGAGGGGTACGAGAGCATGTGCTACGCCATCCCGGGCGCGATGGCAAAGGGAGCGGCGGACAATATATTGTACCACTACAGGGACGGCGACGACAGCACCGAAGGGGTGTATACGGTGTCTGCAAAAAACGCTCTCGGGCTCATAGTCTCCGTCCGGAATACAAGCTATTCGCTGGATGAAGAGGGGTACGGCAGGATCACGGAAGATATCGTCGCGTATACCGTAAAGGAGGGCTCACTTGCAGAGCAGGCGGGGCTTGCCGAAAATGACAGGATAGTCGCCGTCATCATAGACGGCGAAAGGTACGACCTGGAGCGCTCCTTTGAAATAGACGACATCTTTTTGACGCTGCGTCCAGGAGACGAGCTCAAATTCGCCTATGAAAGGGAGGGCGCCGAGGGCGTCACCGCGGGCATTACCGTCACGTCGGATATGTTTGAAAAGTCGGAATAAAATAACGCAAAATGCAAACGGAACGGGCATATCCCCGTTCCGTTTACAAAGATGCGGCCTTCGGCGCCGAAAAATATACGGAGAACAGACATGGCATATCTTCGCATAGCCAACCTTAAAAAAAGCTACCGCGTCTCCCGCACGCAAAAACAGCAGGTGCTTAACGGCATAAACGTAGAATTCAAAAGGGGTGAATTTGTTGCGGTGCTCGGCGAATCGGGCTGCGGCAAATCCACGTTCATGAACATTTTAGGCGGGCTCGACATGGACTATACGGGCAGCATAGTCATTGACGGCGAATTCATGAAGGACTATACGGAAAAGATGCTGGACGACTACCGCAAGGGGCGCGTCGGGCTCATATTCCAGAATTATAACCTGATAAACCACATGACCGTGCGCGAAAATATAGAAGTCGCGATGACCATGAGCAACATGGGCGTAAAGGAGCGCAGGGCGCGCACGGAAGAACTGCTCGCGCAGGTCGCGCTCACCGATTACGCGGATAAACTTCCCAATCAGCTCTCTGGCGGGCAGCGCCAGCGCGTTGCGGTGGCAAGGGCTCTTGCCAACATGCCGGACATCGTGCTCGCGGACGAACCCACGGGCGCGCTCGACAAGGATTCGGCGGAGCAGATAATACAGATACTTAAAAAGATAGCCGAATCGGGCAAGCTCGTCATAGTCGTGACGCATTCGCAAAAGGTGGCGTCGGCATGCAGCCGCATCATCACCATAGACGACGGGGTGATAAAGTCGGACGAAAGGCAGTACAGCGTTCAGTCAAAGACGCCCAAGCCCAAAGTAAAAAAGATGCACAACATCGGCTGCGGCGAGCTGTTCAAACTTGCCTATTCAAATATAATGCAGGCAAAAAAGCGCAGTTTGCTCGTGTCCATAGGCATGTCCATAGGCATTGCCGCGGTCATCCTCGTCTTCTGCCTTTCGCGCGGCATCACGGGGTACGTCAACGAACAGCTCGCGGGCTCAATGAACGCCCTGCAGATACAGGTCACTTACGAATCCTCCATCTCCAATGTAAGGATAGAGGATATAAGCGAACTTGAGGGCGTGGATTACGTGGCGGAAGGCAACTATGTCCGCCTGAGCTCCTCCTACGAATATGACGGGGACGAGGGCTACATAATGCTGCTCAGCTCGTCCTACGACGCGCTCGACAGGGTGCTCGTCGCTGGGAGCGTGTGCGCCGACGGCGGGATACTCATAAGCGAAGCGTTTGCCGAAAACCTCTATACCAACGCCGTGAGCGAGGCGCAAGACCTTGTTGGCACGCAGATAAGCATCACGTTTTCAGGCGAAACAACGGCGTTCACCATATCGGGGGTGTATGAAGACGACACCGACTACGCCGACTATGCCTGCGCATATGTCACAAAGGACGACCTTTCGGATATGTACCGCAAGGCGGATAAGACCTTGCGCACCAATATACTTTATGTTTATGTGGAGGATACTTCCTACATAACCGCCGTATCGGAGAGCATAGAGGCGATGGGCTTTACCGCTTCGCGCGACGACTCCACGGTGGAGACCCTTCTCGGGTATGTAGACCTGGGCACAAAGGTGCTCACGGGCTTTGCGCTCATCTCTATAGCCGTGTCCGCGATAATGATATTCATAGTCACGTACACAAGCGTGGTGGAGCGCACCAAGGAGATAGGCATCCTGCGCGCCGTGGGCGGGCGGAGAAAGGACGTGACGTTGCTGTTCATTCTGGAATCGGCTATCATAGGCGCCTTTGCCGGGCTCATAGCGGTGGCGTTCTCGCTGTTTATCAGCATAGTGGCAAACCTTATAATAAACCAATACGTGGGGGCGTGGCTTATATCGCTGAATGCCGTGGTGTATATATGCTGCTTTGCCGCAAGCGTCGCCGTCGGCGTGGGCTCAGGGCTTCTGCCCGCCATGCAGGCGTCCACCCTTGACCCGGCGGAGTCGCTCAGGAGCGAGTGATATGAAACACAGTAAAAAGGATAAACTGCGCCGCATGGAGATGCAGGACGATCTGGGCATAAGGCGGGGCGCCAAGAGCCCGTTCGCGGTGCCGGATAAGCTGTATATCACCATAAAGGTGTGCCTGCTGATCGCCATTCCCGCGGTGTACTTCATCTGTTCCCCGCTGCTGGTGCTCGTCGTCCTCGCCTATTTCGGGCTCATAGTCATCACCAACGGCATAGAAAAGAACGCCAATCTCGGCTTAAAGAGGGAGCTGCACATACACCTTCCAAAGACCGACAGCCTGTTGTGCCTGCTGCCCGTCATCATAACGATAGTCGGGGTGGTGGTGTCGTCCGTGTCCTCTACGCAGCGCGGGAGCATGTTCGAAGGATTCGACGACGACATGCTGGACGACGTCCTCGGCAGCGGCGGCTTCTCCTCTTTCAACCTCGTGTGGATGCAGGTGTGGACAAAGATAAAGAGCTTCGGCACGCTCATGACGGGCACCCGCTACTTCTTTATTGAACAGCGCGGTTTCGGCGGCTTCGGCGGCCCCGGCGGGGATCCCCCGGAAGGGTTCACGCCGCCCTCAGGGTCAAGCATGCCGGATATGTCGGAACTGCTGGAAGACATGCCCTTTTCCGTCATGTTCGAATCGATAGTAAAGGCGGTGGATACGGGGCTCTTGGTGATAGTGCTCATATGTGGCGTACTGTCGGTGTTTAGGTTCAAAAAACTCATGCGTGGCGCCAAATGATGTTTTGTGTGCAATGTTGTTGACAAATTAAAAAAACAGCTATATAATGTAACTACAATTTAAAGTAAGTTCTTTGGGGCGGGGTGAAATTCCCCACCGGCAGTGATTGCTTTTTTTTGCATAAGTCTGCGACGAAGGGTATTTGCCCTTCCTGATTCGGTGCAAATCCGAAACCGACGGTACAGTCCGGATGGTAAAAGAATTTTTATCAAACCGCTTTTTGCGCGCCCTTTTTTCAGGGCGCGTTTTTTATGCGGAGCAAAGGGACTGCTTTAAAAATATTTTTAAGGAGTTCTTTTAAAATGGAACGCAAAAACACCCAATATTTCAC
>CALVQA010000021.1 GCA_944354725.1 uncultured Clostridia bacterium | reverse complement strand
ACGCCGCCGACATCGCCGAATGCTACAACGTGTTCCCCAACGCGGGCACGGAGGGCGGCGGGCTCACGCTGTACGTGGGCGCGGCGGTAAAGCGCATCCCCGCCAACCTGTTCTATGCGCCGAACGGGGCCGCGCCCGGGCTCGAAGAGGTGCTGTTCGACGAGGGCTCCGCCCTCGAGGAGATAGGCGACGGCGCGTTCTCGGGCTGCGCGCGGCTCGGGCGGATATGCCTGCCCGCAGGCGTGGCCCGCATAGGCGTGGAGGCCTTTTACGGCTGCGCCTCGCTCGAATATGCCTGCGTGCCCGCCGCCGCGACAGTATGCTCCGGCGCGTTTGCCGACGTCTCCGATGCTTTCGAATGCGTCTTGTTCTGACAAGCTATTTGCGCGCGCAAGAACGCGACGGGCACAAAAAACATAATTCGCCTTAAAACGCAAAACCGCGGGCGGCAGACTTTTGTCTGCCGCCCGCGGTTTTATTGTAAAGCGTATGTCCGACGAGCCCTGCCGCCGTCGAAGCTATCAGTCCCGCCGATTATGTTCATAAGCGCGGTTTTACCGCGACAGGACTTGCCGAGTATGGACACCGACCCAACGACCTCCGCCCTTGTCATACCGAGAGCGCCTCACCTTTGGATCATAACCCGGATCGCACGGATCGGCAAGCTCTCGCGTCGGAATGCTTATGCTGTATTAAAAACGCCCCGTTCAGCCGCGGCCGTCGGTTTGCTTTTCCGACGGCTCGGCTTCGGCTTCACCCTCTTCAAGGAGTTCGTCTTCAAAAATTTTGAGAAGCATATCCTGCTCCTTTTTTATCTCCTCCATATCCCGCTCCACGGTATGCAGCTCCTCCTTTTCGAACCGCAGTTTGTTACGCGTTCTGCCCTCGCCCGTATCGGCGATGCGATATACCTTTTTTACGCTGTGGAGCGACAGCAATGCGAGCACCGCGACGGCAAAGACGAAAATACTGTTCAGCGTGGAGAACAGCGTGGAGAACACGAACGAGAGGGGAAGGTCCGTAAGCGAGATCTCCGGCATGCCCGTGCTGCCTCCTCCGCCGAAGTCGGGAGGGGGCTGCATCCCTATCCTGAGCGACGAAAACAGGCTGCGCTCGCCCGTCATAAGCGAACCGAGATCGACGAGTATCGCTCTCGCTTTAAACCATCCCACGGAAAAATTTACGGGCATTTTGCCGCTATCCATAAAATCTTTGAGCTCTTCGCTCGAAAAGTCGTTCAGCATGCCGCCGACATTTTTGGAAAAGCATTCCGACACGATCGTCCCGACAACGGTGAGAACGACGGCGAGCACCGCGACCGCGACGTCGTACCTGGGCATCTTTACATGGCAATCGGAGCGGTAGTTGTCGTTCATCTCCCTTTCGGCGTTGACATTGAATACGCACACAACAGCCGCATATACGACGATCGCCGCCATAAGCGCGGGCGAATACAGAAAGAACAACACGGGTATCACGACCGCCATGACCGTTTTGAACGTTCTGTAAACGTGCCTGTCTATGCGGATATAATTTTTTCCGCGCCTTTTGATGCCGAGCGCATCCTGCTTCTGCATGCGGCGGATGGCGTCTCTCTTGCTGTTCTTCATGCGCTATTCCCTCCTGAGCGACTCGACGGGATCGAGCGACGCGGCATAAGACGCGGGAGCCACGCCCGCACACACGCTTAAAACGACGCTCAAAAGCAGACCGACCATGTAATATATGCCGTAATAATACGATACGATGTTTACGCCGAGCGAGGCGGTGCACACATTCACGATCACGGCGACCAACAGCGACGCGACCACTGCGATGGCCCCGCCGATCGCGCCCAGAAATGCGGCTTCGAACAGGAATATGCGCCTTATATCTCCCTTGCTGCCGCCTATCGCGCGCATCACGCCTATCTCTTTGGTCCTCTCTATAACGCTTATGTATAAAACTATGAATATCATTATCGCCGAAACGGCAAGCGATATCGCGCCTACGGCGGTCAAAACTATCGTTCCCAGATCGATGTAGGTGAGTATGTCGGCAAGGGAAGAATTTTCGCCCGACACCGTATAGCCCAGCGTTTGCAGATCTTCGCTCACCGCGGTGAGATATTGCGCGCTCTCCACCTCTACTATCAGCCTGTTCAAGGGCAGCTTGCGACCGACCGAAGCATACAGCTCTTCCATGACGCCGCGCTCAGCATACGCGCATGCGAATGCGGAATAGGACGAGCCGTCTTCATATACTCCGCTGACGACAAGCGAAACGCCTTCTCCTTTTCCCATGGAGAGCTCTATCTGCCGCCCCACCGCCGCAGACGCGTCTTCGCCGTCGCACAACTCGGCGGCGAGCGCTTCGTTGATATATATCTGACCTTCGGAGGGCCGCCCTCCCGCAACGGCGGCAGGCAGAGCACCTTCGGCGGAAGTAAGCGTGAGCAGCGTGCCGCCTATGTTTTTAAATGCGTAGTTTACGTTGTTTTTGCTGATCGCCGCATCCGACGTGTCGCTCACGCCGTCGAGCTTTTCTATTGCCTCGATCTCCGAATCGGCGAACGACACGCCGTCGGGGTTTTCTATCTCCAGCCGCAACGACTCGTCGCCCGATATCAATACCTCGTTGACGTACGACGTTATTCCGGCAGACACAGACAATATGAGTATTACCGCCGCAATGCCTATGGCCATGGCGATGGAGACGAGCAGGCTGCGCTGACGCGAGCGCCACAGGTTTTTCCATGCGAGCGCCATTATGTTTTTCGTGCTTATGCTGCCCGCACGCGCCGCACGGCGAGTGCGGCTCTTTGCGTTGAGCCCGGCCGCTTTTACGTCCTGGGCGATTATGCCGTCGGCAATGCTTACGACCCTGCTGCAACTTTCGGCGACCTTTTGCGAATGGGTAACTACTATGACGAGTTTGCCGCTTTCGGCGATCTTTTTTAAGATCAGCATCACCAGCTCTGCCGATCGGCTGTCGAGAGCGCCCGTCGGCTCGTCGGCAAGGATAATGTCGGGGTTGTTTGCAAGCGCGCGGGCGATCGCCACGCGCTGCTTCTGCCCGCCCGAGAGCTGATTGGGGAATTTTGCCGCGGCATGGTCCATCTTTACCACCTTGAGCAGTTTGAGCGCGCGTTCGGTTTGGATCTTTTCGTCGACGCCGCACATCTTCATGGCTATCTTTACGTTTTCCGCCACGGTGATGTTGCTTATGAGATTGTAGCTCTGAAAGATCATGCCCACGCGTTTTTTGCGGTAGTCGTCCATCTGCTTTTCTGAAAAGTCCTTTAAAAACTCGTCGTTTAAAATTATGCTGCCCGTATAGTTGTTATCCAGCCCGCCGAGAATGTTTATGAGCGTCGATTTGCCCGAACCGCTTTCGCCGAGCAGTGCCACGAGTTCGCCCTGTTTGAATTCCACCGATATATTGCGGAGGACCTGCTGCGTTTCGGTGCGGGAGATGTTGTATTCCTTTTTTATGTTTGCAAGCTGAAGAAAAGCCATGTAATACTCCTTTTAAATACCGTTCGGGCCGTGGCGGCATATACGGCCGCCGAAAATATCCTGCCGTCTTTTTGCGGAAAACTTTATAAAGTTCTTTTGAGATTATATTGCGGCTACCTTAAACATAACTAAAAAACACACCGCCGCCGCGATGTGTTTTTTGTGAAAAATTATAACGTTACCGTGAAATCCACAATGCCGCCCCTGCATTCGGCTTTTATTTTTCCCTTATGCGCCTCCGCTATCGCCCGCGCCACCGAAAGCCCTATGCCGCTGCCTCCCGTTTCGGAATTGCGCGACGTATCCCCCCTTACGAACCTTTCAAAAAGCCCGTCGAGGTCGCCGTCTTCCATATATGACGCGGCGTTGCTCATCTTCATTATACATCTATTCTTTTCCGTTTTAAGCGATACCTTTATAAAGTTGCCGTCGGTATACTTTATGGCGTTATCCGCAAGCAGCGCCACGAGCCTTCTTATCATCTCCTCGTTTCCGATGTATGATATGCCCTTACGGATATCGCACGCGATAGTCACCCCGCGCGATCCCGCCACGGCGGCGAATGACTTAACGCTCTCTTCGACCGCATCCGAAAGGCTGAATTCGAACATGGTTACCGCCGTCTGTTCCTCCGTTCTGGCAAGATACACCAGCTTTTCCGTCAGCGATGAGAGGCGGGCTGTCTGCTCCCTTATGCTCCTCGTCCATTCCGATCGGCCGCCCTGCATTTCCACGAGCTCGGTATTGGCGCCGATTATGGTAAGGGGCGTTTTCAGTTCATGGCCCGCGTCGGTTATGAACTGCCGCTGCCTCTTATAACTGTCCGCAACTGGCTTCATTATCCTGCCGGAGAAGACGAAGATGAGCACAAACACCACCGCAACGCCCGCACCGCCTATCACTATGCTGGCGAGCAGGAAATTCGAAAAATTGTCCAGCCCGACGGAGCAGTCCACAAAAATATACATCTTGTTCCCGCCGCTCGTTTCCAGCACGCCGTACCTGAAGACGCCGTAAAAACCGCTTTCGGAGCCCGATGCAAAGGCATCCTTTGCATAGCCCGCGGCCTGTTCTTCAGTCACCGACACTATTCTGTTGAGGTCGGTTTCCGCTATCTCGCCCGCGCCGTCGAGCGTGACGGTGAAATATCTCGTATAAAACGGCATTTCGGGCGGCATTTCGGGCTCGGGACGGGCATTGAATTGACCGCCTCCCTCCTTTAACGCCGCTATGGCGCTGTCGCCGACGCGCACCACGCCGATGTAATTGACTATGTTTATCGTACCCAATATGCTCACGAGGACGATGAATATAGAGCACATGGCGACTATCATGAACTTTTTACGAACCCTGCCGAACATTATCGAACTCCAGAATATAGCCCAAATTGCGTATCGCCCTTATACTGACCCTGCAAGAAAGAGCGGCCAGCTTCTTTCTTATAAAGGAGAGATAGGTCCATACCACATTTGCTTCGGCATCGCTGTCGTACCCCCATATCTTTTCCATGAACTGTTCCGTGGAAACGACCCTGCCGTTTGAAGACATCAGCATTTCGAGCATCTGAAACTCCTTGTTGCCTAAGCGTATGCTCCCCTTCGGCGATGAAAGTTCGAACGTCATCCGGTTGAGCGATACGTCGGCGGCAGTTAAAATATTGTCGCCGATGTCGCCCCTGCGCCTGAGCATCGCCCTTATCCTGGCAAGCAATTCCTTTGTATCGAACGGCTTTCCGAGATAGTCGTCCGCGCCGCTGTCGAGCCCCCGCACCCTGTCTTCGACCTCGTTTTTTGCCGTCAGCAACAGCACGGGCAGCGTTTTATTTGCTTTTCTGAATTCTTTTAGCACGGTTATCCCGTCTTTTTTGGGCATCATTATGTCTATTATGGCCCCGTCGTAATTGCCGTTGAGCAAAAAATCCAATGCTTCCGCGCCGTCGTATACGGCATCGACGGAATAATGATTATATTCCAAAATTGCAACGAGCGCCCTCGACAAGCTCTTTTCGTCCTCGGCAAGCAACAATCTCATACCGGAAACACTCCCTATAAAGCCGAACTTATTTCATCGCACAAATTTTATCATGCGAACCTGTAACATACTTTAAATTTGCCGCAGAAATCGACTCAGAGCCGCAACCCCCGCGACATGTTTTCGAACGCCGTCCGATACGGCATTTGAAAATTTCAGCCGAATATAAAAAATAAATGTTTTCCGTCGCCGCACCCGGCAGTTTTGCGCGGTCCTTACCTATTATAGCACACGTACATCAAACAAACAACCCGTCACGGGATCATTATATCTCGGGCAAAACAAAGACAGACTTATGCGGCGGCGCTATGCGCCGCCGCATACAGTTCAATTTTTTACATCCTGTCCGGATTTTTCAATCAGCCAACTGACTCTTCAGGCGGTTGAACATATAGTCGCTCATATTATTGAGTTCAAATATGATCTTTTCGTAGACGGCCGCCGCTTTATCGCTGCCGATATCGCGGGCGGCGCAAAGGCAACCCTCTGCCTTTATAACGGCCTTTGACCTCGTCATCTTTAAAAATGCACATATTCTCTTTCTTGAAGAGCATTGTCATATACAGCGGCAGATAGACCACTTTGTCTTATGTTTCAGTATTTCCGCAAAACGGCATTTGCGCCGACAAAGGAACGGCCGTACCCGAAAGCCATTATCGCAGGCATCTCCGCTATTCCGATCCCGACAGAACAAACCGGAAACATGATATATAACAGCGCGCCGCGGAAAATTCCGCGGCGCGCATATTATGTTGCAGGATATTTAAGATATCTTAAACGCCTGCTGCAGGAGGGGCAGACCCCACGCAAAGAATATCACAAGAACGGCTATCACAAACGCCGCCAGAAGCGCATAATAGACTATATTCAGAATAATGCGCTTTTTCTTCATGGCAGGCGTAACTTCCGCCCTGTTTGCAAAACGTATATTGTATAAGTTGAGCAATATCCCGCATACGATATATGCCGCTATCACCGCATCTATTGCAATGAGCATGAGCACATACACGGGAACGCCCGCGCTGTAATCATCGCCTATGCCGGCAACGAGACGGCTGTTGGCACAGAAGTAGAGCGCGCGGTGTAAGCTGTCACGCAGCATATACTGTACGCCCTTGGAAGAAGTTTCCGGCAGGGGATTTGCCATACCCGTGAGCTGCAGATTGCAGCCGCCCGCAAGGCACGCCTCAGATTCCGACGTGTTTATAACGTTGTAGTCGGTTATCACAAAGCCTTCATACCCCCACTCTCCGCGCAGCACGCTTATATTGAGCGCGTAGCTTGAACGGCAGCGTGTGTTGCCTATACGGCCCATGCTGGACATTACGCCCATAGCGCCGCCTTCCGTGAGAGCGTCTTCAAAAGGGCGGAGATATATCTCCCTTATAGCCTGTTCGCGGCAGTAGGTCGCCACGCTGCCGTTGGCGTCGCGGTTGGTCTCCTGGTCGTTGAGCGCCATGTGTTTGGGAACGGCGTTTAGCCCCTTGCTCGCCGCGCCCTGTACCATCGCAACAGACATTGTGCCGCTGAGGAAAGAGTCTTCCGAGAAATACTCGTAATTCCTTCCCGAGAAGGGCGTGCGGTGGATATTTGTCGCGGGGGCATACCAGCCGGTGTAGTTATCAAGCACGGCAAGATCGCCGTTGATCTCGCCATATTCCCACACCAACTGCTCGTTGAACGTAGCCGCAAGCAGTATTTCGGCAGGGCCCACAACGTTGTGCACGCCCTCCGGGCCGTCGTAAACATATGCGGTGGGTTTGTTTATGGAAGATATCTCCGCCGTACCGTAAGCCGAGCTCTGATATATGGCATTCATCGTTTCCACGGAGAGGCTGCTAAGCAGTTCGTCCCACTTTTCGTCATCGAAATCGAGGCCAGCCATATCCGCAAGTTTCAAGTCGGTTGCAACGCCGGTGGTTATCGCCTCGTACGAATCTTTTGAATTAGGATTGCCCGAAGCCTCCCATCCCGTTGCTTTAAGCGCGTCTATGGTTGCCTGCGTCGCCTGCGCCGTCTTTGCCTCGCCCGCGGCGTTGGTGGTATTGGACACGCCCGACTTTACTCCCGTGGCATATTCCAGCCCGTTGTTTTCCATAACGGACCAGTCGCTGCGCGAAAGATATACTCCGTCTTCGAGAGCGGCGCCCGTAAACTGATTCTTTATATCGCCGTTTGCGCCCGCGGAATACACTTCGTCGTCCGTTTCGTCCACCTCATATCCGTACACAAAATTTGCGTCGCCGTTTGCCGTCATGCCGTCTTCCACGGTCTTGCCTTTCTGTGCAAGGATATTGTTTACAGCGTCGTGAGCGTTGTCTGCGGCGGTGAAGTAATACTGCCCCGCTTCCAAAATATAGGTACCCGCGCCGAATTCGTCGTAGGCGCGCATCTCCCGACCGTCCACCTTGATTTCGACCGTCTGCTCTTCATCCTTTGCAAGCTCGTCCGTCTTGGCAAAGCCGACGAGCTGAACGGCCGACTTTTCCACCTTGTTTTGCATGTCGTATCCGGTATAGGGCGACTGCATATACAGCTGAACAACTTCTTTGCCCGCCATATTGCCGGTATTTTTTACCGTGACTTTAAAAGCAAACTCGTCGTTCGCCTCGTCATAAGTGCCTTCAAAGCCGCTCCAGGCGAAGTCGGTATAGGAAAGACCGTAGCCGAAGGGATACGCCACCACTTCGTCATAATCGTAGCTGCCGGCATTGCCCTGTTTGAGGACGGCGTCCTCATACCTTGTCTCGTAGTATTTGTAGCCTACATATATGCCTTCGGAGTAGTTGACATAGGAATAATAGCCCTTTCCGTTGGATGAAGCGTCTATCATGTTGCCGCCTGCGTCCACAAAGCGGTAGTCGCCGAAGTTCTGCATCGCGGGGGAGGAGAGGTTGTCATAGGAATACGTGTCCACTATCCTTCCCGAGAAGTTTGCGTCGCCCGCGATGAGCTTGCAGAGCGCGTTTATTCCGCCCGTGCCCGTGCCCGTGCCGGGAGCCCATATAACGGCGTCTATATCGTAATCGTCCAAAAAGTCCATCTGCACGGGATTTGCCGAATGGAGCAGCACTATGACCTTTTTGAAGCCCGCGCTGTTTACGGCCTGCAGCATATCCTTTTCGTTCTGAGAAAGCTGCAGATAGTGTTCCTGCGCGCTTCCGCCGAACCTGTCCATGTTCCTGGGAAGGTCGGCGCCCTCGCCGCTGCTACGGGAGATAACGACTATGGCGGCGTCGTTGTAGCTTGCATAGCTCGCCTTGACATCGTCGGTGTATTCGCTCTGCGGGACCTCGTCTATCTGCCAGGACCCCGCGGAGGAGCCGTCGCCCTTGTTGTCGCCTATGCCCCAGTCGATGTGCGAGGAGCGGTTGTAGAAGGCGCGCAGAGTGCCGTTCACGCCGAAGCCGTAATCTTCGAGCGCGTTGGCAAACACCGCGTCCTTTGCCGTCTTTATCTTATCCAGCGTCATCCACAACGTGGAGCTCATGCCGAACACGCTTATCTTTTCGCTGTTTTTATCCAGAGGCAGGGCGTTTTCGTTCTTCAAAAGCACCGCACCCTCTTCCACCACCCTTTCGTTCATCTCCGTGGTGAAAGCGTCCAGCGCCTCTTCCATGCTGTCATAGTCGGAATGTCCTATGGCGACCGTTTCGCCCACTTTACCGAATTCGGTGGTGAGTATGTTGTTGTAGGACGCCGCTATGCAATTGAGCGCTATCAGCGCGCCCACAGCCACGGCGCACGCGCCCGAAACTATGCCAAGGCGTATTTTTTGTTTTTTAGTCATTGTTTACACCTCACAAGCCATAACAAACCATACATCAGCCGAGCGCGGAAATATCGCTGCAAGTGAACGTAAGCGCCATTCCGCCGAGGAAAGATGCCGTATAGGATATCGTAGTCACGCCGTTTTCGGTAGTAGAAGTTATCTTTTCGGAGGGGTTGCCCACGCTCGTCATCGTTATAACGCCGTCGGCGATCGTCCATGTATATTCAAAGTTTATCTGACCGCCGAACGCCTGTATGACCGCAGTATTGTCCGAATAGAACACTATACTGCCGTTTTCGCCCGTAAACGTGACGAGTTCTTCCTTGGCGGCAACGCCTTCGAGTGCGGAGATATCCGTGCAGGTAAACGTGAGATCTATCTGGTTACCGCCGAGGCTTGCCGCATATACGATCGTAGTCACGCCGTCGGCCGTCATAGAAGTTATCTTTTCGGAGGGATCCCCCACGCTCGTCATCGTTATAACGCCGTCGGCAAGCGCCCAAGTGTATTCAAAATTGACGGCCCCGCCGTAGCCCTTTATACGCGCGGTATTGTCGGCATAGAATTCAATGGAGTTGCCCTCGCCGCCATTGAAAGTGAGTATGGCCTCTTTTTCGGGCTCTTCGGGCTCTTCCGGCTCGTATGTGCCGGCGTCTTCTTCAACGAACGCCTTCCAATCGTCCACCGTGGCATATTCGGGCTCGTCGGTGCCTATAAAGTCTATCGTGCGCGAATATCCGCCCGCAAAGAAGAATTTGTATTCCCAGTTGAAAGTGCCGTCGCTTTCGGCATAGAGCGATACATCGGTAAATCCTGCGGATGCATCGTCGGTGGAAGCATTGAACGTGGTGAGCCCGTCGCGGTCGGTAGTCGATTCCCACTCCAGCTCTATCTCGGAATATGTCACCTTATCGCTGTTCCACTGCGCGTGGTAGATGACGCCGCTGCCGTCGCTGAGCATATTGCCGAGGAAGTAGAAGTCGAAGCCGTTTTTCATAAGGTCGTGGTATGTGCCCGTGAACTGCCACTCTATGGCAGCTTCCGTGGTCCCGCCCGGATTATCGCCTTCGCCGGGCTCTTTTTCGGGGTTGTTGTCACCGCAACCTGTAAAGAGTGCCGCCGCCGCACACAACGCCATTCCTGCCGCAAGGCATGCAATTAGTTTCCTTTTCATAATTTTTCCTCCTGCGCGCGGCTCATATGCCGCGCAAAAAAATTTTTTGCGGTTTTAGAACATACGCCACATTTTTTGCCTCAATAGTGTCCGTTTTTGCCGCTTTCATGAAAAATTTTATCATTAAAACCATAAAATAAAAGACCTGCCGCAAATCCGGTAGGCCTTATCGCATATCGTGTAATTTCATTTTGTATTTTCACGTGGGAGCGGGATGAGCGCCGTCACATAAAACGCGCCCCCTTCGGCACGGACGGAAAATTCGCCGCCGTACTTTTCGGTGACCCTATTCATATTCTTCACGCCATAGCCGTGCATGGCGCCGTCGGGCTTGGAAGTTTTCATACCCACGCAGACATCTTCCCTCCCTTCATAGTAGTTGCAAATCTCCAAAAGCGCAAACCCGCCCCGCCTTTTGAGCGTGAATGACACATAGCGCTTTTGCCCGTCTACGCCGGACAGGTATTCGGCGGCGTTGTCGAAGGCGTTGCCCAAAAGGGAGTAAAGGTCGTAATTTTCCATAAAAGCGAGGCTGCAACTTTCGGTTAAACATTCAAATCTTATGCCCTTTGCACGGAAATTCTTTTCGGCATCGGACAGAATGACGTCAAGCGCGGCATCACCCGTATTGAAACTTGCCTCATACACGGTTGCCATGCCGGCAAGTTTTGCGGAGAGCGCGGCGTCCGCCCCTCCCTCCTTCACGGCGCGCAATATATATTTTATATCGTGCGCCTGCGCCTTCATGCTCTCCATGTTCTGTTTGAGCTGTTCGAACTGCTGCCGCTCCTTTTTAAGCAACGCGTCCGAGACCATCGTCTCCGCCCGCTCGCGATTGCGCCGCGCCACGCGCACGGACTGATACAGCATAAATATAAAAAACACCAGCTCCGAAATACTTAAAACAAGCTCCCAAACCCTGCTTTTAAGGGCTTCGCGCGCGATGACCTGAACGATCTCGAACAGGGAAAAGAGCAGCACAAACAACAGAATGGTAATGCCGTCCTGCTCGCCCACACTGTCTTCCGTAGCCCTTCTTATATAGAAATACCATACAGGTATCACCATCAGGACATAACTCAGCCAGGAGATCGCCCTTACAAAGAAAAACTCTTCTTCAAGCGGAGTAAAGCCCGCCACGATACCTGCAAATACACTCGACCAGCGTTGAAACAATATGGCAAGGATGAGTATATAAGAAAGACTGAGCACCCTTGTACGGTACAAAGCGACAAAAAAATAGAGGGGTGCAAGGGAGAGCAGGAATTTGACGACGCCGAACAGCACTTCAAATCCCGGAGTATCTATAAAGATGAGTGCGGAAACAGGCAACTGCCATAACACCCCGAATATCAAAAGCAGTATTAAATTGCGCCTGTAATGCGCCTTTTTTTCATACCCGTGCAGCATGAGATATGCAAGCAGAAAGCATTCTAAAAAATAGGGGATATATACGGCAAGTTCATAGAAAAAAATCATTTATCCGCCCCCATAAAATGTGCCGATATCTTTTGCAGCACCTGCTTTTTTCTTATACGGCTTACGGGTATGACTGTACCGTCGCTGAGCGTCAGCTCGGTATTGCCGCACGACTCCACATACTTAATATTGACGATAAAACTTTGATAGCACCTTACAAAGTTTTGTTGCGGGAGCAGCTTTTCGCAGGCGGTGAGCGTGCCCGAATAGGTCACCTCCCTGTCCCCGAGGTGGAAGGTTATGCGGTGCGCCTCGGCTTCTATGTACACTACCGCGCCCAGGCTTATGCGCTCCATGCCGCCAACCGTGGATATGGTTATGTAGTCGTCGCGATCGAGCTTTATATTCTTTATAAGTTTTGCAAGCAGTGCCGAAAGCTTGTAATAATTTACGGGTTTTACAATGAAATCGGCCGCCGACACGGCGTAGCCCTTGATGGCGAGATGGGCAAGGTTTGTGACGAACACCAGCGCGACATCGTTATCCTTCGCGCGCAGCTTTTCGCTTGCCAGCACGCCGTTGATGTCGGGCAGTTCTATATCCATAAAAATTATATCGTAGTTAAATTTATATTCATCCAAAAATTTGAGCGCGCTCTCGTAATGGCGGACAGTCACAAGCTCGCCGCTGCTTTTTGAATATTTTTTTATACAATCGGCAAGGAATTCGTAATCTTCCCGCGAATCTTCTATAATAGCTATACTTATCATTTTCTACTCCCCCTTACGGCAAATACGTAAGCATGCCTGTTTATATTATAACAGCATCGGCAAAATTTTTCAATATCGCGCCGAAAATTTACAGAAAGAATAAATTATAGTTATTATATATAAATTTGCCACAGAATTTTTTTTTACACAAAATTATAAAAAATGCTCATTGTCAGGGAATCGGAGCGGGCAGTTTAAAAAAACGCCCGCTCCGATTCACAAAAAAGGTAGGAACAATAAGATAACTGTGATCGATATTAAGAATGCCGGACCCGCCACACTATCCCCATATCTGTCCCCCGCCGCCGCAAGCGGCATGCGAGGGACACAATATAAGGAGAAAATGGAGGGAAACAAGCATTGCACGCATATTGTGTGTATTTTATCGGAGCGACGGCATTTCAACCCGCCGTTACGGTATAGCTGCCGCCCGTGAGGGTAACGACGTTATATTCGCCTTCGTTTGAGACGGCAGCGCCGTCTGCCGACCTTTCAAGCGAATAGGAAAAGGGAAGAAAAGAAACGCAACATTTTTATTCAGCCTCTTTATCTCCGGACTGTTTTTTATTCTTTACGATAGTGAGCACGAACATCGCCGCCGCGGCAACGGCAAGCACGCCGAATACTATATCCCCCGCAATGAGCGTCCACTGCCACCGTGCAAGGCTGCCCGTTACTTCAGTATCTACGGTGTAGCCGTTCATTGCATTGGAGTTGGCAACGGTGTAGAGGATGCGCCCGCTCGCCTGCCTCATGGCATTGACTATATTTGCGTCGCCCTTATATTCATTGAGCTTGTTCGTCCACTTTGTGCCGGAATAGTCCCATATATCCTGCCCGGCAAGAAGGCCCAGCGCCACGTCCATGAAGTCGTTGCCCGAATAGTCGGTGACTGCCTGGCCGTCCATGCCCCATTCGCCGCGCAGCACGTTTGTCATGAGGTTGCTGTTTGCGCCCGACCACGTTGCGCCCACGCGGTTGAAAGAGGACATCACGCAGTGCGCGCCGCCCTTTACTATGGACGTTTCAAACTGCTGCAGGTATATCTCGCGGATAGC
This sequence comes from uncultured Clostridia bacterium, assembly GCA_944354725.1. Lineage (GTDB taxonomy): Bacteria > Bacillota > Clostridia > Christensenellales > Borkfalkiaceae > Coproplasma. Next base: position 1,242 of record CALVQA010000021.1, on the reverse strand, counting down.
CTGTTCGTTTGCCCATACGCTTATGCCGTCGCGGCCGGACTCCTGATCGTTGAGGGCAAAGTGTTTAATGTACACGAACATGCCCTTAGACTGTATGCCGGCCACTTCGTTGGCGCATATGTTGCCGCCTATGAAGGGATCTTCGGAATAATATTCAAAGTTCCTGCCGCCGTAGGGGGTACGCTGGATGTTGCCGCCGGGGCCGTAAAGACCGGAGAACACCTTGGGGGAAGACCAGAGTGCGTCGTTGCCGAGCATTACGCCCATTTCCTTTACGAGCTCATCGTTGAACGTTGCCGCGCGAAGGTCGGCAGAGGGATAGCAGGTACCGCGGGCCGAACCGCCTGTGAGCGACGTGGTTATGCCGGAGGGGCCGTTTTCGTCCTTGGTTTCGGGCTTGCTTACCGAACCTATGTATGCGGTGTTGTGGTAGCCCTGACCTACAAGGCGGGCCATTTCCGCAAAGGTGAGCTGATCCAGAAGGTCGTCCCAGGTGTATGTTTTGCCGTTCCACTCTATGCTTTCGTCCGGCTCCACGCCGCGGAACTGGATGAGTTTGAGCCCGTTCTTTGCGCCCATCGTAGGCATGGTGCCACCCGAAGTCGCCTTATAGGTGTTGCTCAGTTCGGCGACCATTTCGTCGTTGGCGGAAAGGCCGTTGAACGCCGCGGTATACGATTTGGCGGCAAAGGTTGCCTCGGGCATGGTGCCCGCCCAGTCGCTGCGCGAAAGGTACACTATGTCGTTGGAAGCATCGTCGTCCCTGCGGTTCAGATCGGCGCTGTCGAACTGATTTACTATCTTTTCGCCCGTCACCGACGTGGAGAACACCTCGTCGTCCTGTTCCGCCACGGTGTACTGCGCAACCACGTCCGCGTCGCCCGCGGCAGTCATGCGCGTTTCATCCACCGTACCGTTAGAGGTATCATTTACATCCGCCTTTTTGGCGAGGATATTGTTGAGCGCTTCGTGCGAGCCGTTGCCGAGGGCGAAATAGTAGTTGCCCGCGTCGAGTATATACGTGCCCGCGCCGTCCGCATCATAGGTGCGCAGCTCGGTCTTGTCCACGGCAACTTTTACGCCCGTCACCGTCTGCCCCGCGGGCACTTCAACTTTGGTGTAGCCAGCAAGCTCCACCGCCGCCTTTTCTATGCCGTGCTGCCTGTCGTATTCGGTATAGGGCGACTGCATGTATATAGCAACGACGTCCTTACCGGCAACATCGGAGGTATTCTTGACGTC
>CALVQA010000020.1 GCA_944354725.1 uncultured Clostridia bacterium | reverse complement strand
ACGGTTGACTTCGACACATATATCTTTTGCGCAAACGCGCGCAGAGACAACCCCCTCTCCTTCCGCAGTTTTCTTAAATATCCGCCGTCTATCGCATCCATACACGCCTCCGCGAATAAATATATGGTCAATTATACCACAACCGCGTTAAAACCGAAAGAAAAAAAGCAAGGCTTTTCGTTGCATTTTTGCCGCATTTTTTTTCGTATTTTTTACCGCGGAGGAAGGGCGGGCATTACGGGACAAAAACGGGACGCCTTTAAGCCCTTCCGCCGTTGACAAACGGCCATGCGCCCGATATACTGAAAACACGGTTGCAGCCCGACAAAAATTTTAAAGGAGATAAAAATGAAAAAACTTTCCAAACGAGGAAAACTTTATGTCGCGAATATCGTTGCTTTTGCGGTAATGATAATGTTTCTCACATTCGAATGGGCCGTCAACGGCTACGGGCCCCACCTTACGGCGCTCAAATACCTGCTCATTCAATGTGCCTTTACCTTTTTGAGCCTTATAGTATACTATCTTTCCATAATGGCGGACGCGATGGCGGCGAACATAAAAGAGAAAAACGGCGCAACGGAATGCGGCGGCGGGCAAAACAAAAAAATAATTTCAAAATAAATTATTCCGATATTTTCGCGCGGGACAGAATTTATAAAAAAACCGGCCGCGGCGCGGGGACGAGTCACCGCGCCGCGGCACTTTTCATTGAAATTTTATACCGCGGTATCAGACCTGCAGCGGCTTACTGAGGCTGCTTGCCGATGTAGGCGAGTATGCCGCCGTCCACGTACAGTATATGGCCGTTTACGGCGTTGGAGGCGTCGGAAGCGAGGAATACCGCGGGACCTGCGAGCTCGTCGGCTTCCAGCCAGCGGCCTGCGGGCGTTTTTGCGCAGATGAACGAATCGAACGGGTGACGGGAGCCGTCGGGCTGACGCTCGCGCAGGGGAGCCGTCTGCGGTGTGGCGATATAGCCGGGGCCTATGGCGTTGCACTGGATGTTGTAGCCGCCGTATTCCGAACAGATGTTGCGGGTGAGCATTTTAAGGCCGCCCTTTGCCGCGGCATAGGCAGATACCGTTTCGCGGCCGAGCTCGCTCATCATGGAGCAGATGTTTATTATTTTGCCGTGGCCCTTTTTTATCATGGAAGGCAGGCAGGCCTTTGCCACTATGAAGGGGGCGTTTAGGTCTACGTCGATGACCTGCCTGAATTCGGCGGCAGACATCTCTATCATGGGTATCCTCTTTATTATGCCGGCGTTGTTTACGAGGATATCGACGACGCCCACCTCCGCCTCTATCTTTTTCACCATCTCCTGCACGGCACCTTCGTCGCACACGTTGCACACATAGCCGTATGCCTTTATGCCGTCGGCCTCGTAGGAGGCGAGGCCCTTATCGACGAGTTCCTGCTTCAGATCGCAGAAGGTTATGGTGGCGCCCGCGGCGGCAAGCCCCTTTGCTATGGCATAGCCTATGCCGTAAGTCCCGCCCGTGACGAGGGCGACTTTGCCGTCGAGCCTGAAATCTTCCATCTTCATAATAAAACACTCCTTTAAAGATTTTAGCATATTGATTATACCACAACGGCGCGCCAAATACAATAAGCCGCGCAAAATTTCCGATATTTTTTCCGCCGCGGCGGAAAAGGGCACACAGAGGCGGCAAAAAGGGCGGCGCCAGCGGGCGCCGCCCTTTTTATGCCCGAGCGGCGACAGCCGCTCTTAAAATATCATGCCTTAGCCTCTTCGGCGGGCTTTACGGCCTCGGGCTCCGCTTCGCGCTGCTGCCCTTCGGGCTCCTGCTCGGCGGCGGCCGCCTCCTTTGCCGCCTGTTCGGCCGCGGCCGCGGCCTCCCTTTCGGCCTGCTCGGCAGCCTGCGCCCTGCGCATGGCTATGCGCTCGCGTATGGCGGTGGCTATATCGACCTTTTCGGCCTCGCCCGCGCCGCCCTTTACGCCCACGCTGACCATCTTTATCATGTTATCCTGTATGAGCTGCTCGCGGGGGATGAACTCGTGCTCCCAAGGGGTGCTCTCCGTTTTGCCGCGGGCAACGCCTGCACGTTCCATCATCTGCGTGAACAGATACTCGGCATAGCGCTCCCTGCGGTCGGACGTGAGTTTAAGCATCATGGGCGTGCGCGCATACTTCTTTACGCCCGAAACGTCTATGCCGCGGTACTTGGTGCCCGCGAACTCTTCGGGGTCGAGCGCGAAGCTGACGCACAGCTTTTTGCCGCGGAAGGTGAACAGCGCGTAGAGCGTCCTGCCCGAATATACGCGCACCTGCTTCCAGCTCTCCGCCGCCTTGATCTTTTTGTACGAGCGCATGAAATCGACGAGAGTGCCGTAGCGCTTTTGTATCTCGGGCGTGGACTGGATGAGCTTTGCCTTGAAACTGTAGTTGTAGCGGATTATTACCATGCCGCTCTCGTCCGCGAGGGGGAGCATCTCCGCCGCCGTCTCCTGCATGGCCTGCATCTCGCGCATGAAGGTGTCGCGGTCGATGCGCGCGATCTCGCCGCTGCCCGAACCGGGGGAAACGACCTTTATGAGCCCGCGGCGTATGAGCTGCTCGCGCGTTTCGTAGGGCAGGTAGATCTGCCTGTGCTCTATATCGCCCGCGGCGAAGCCCTCGCGTTCGAGAAGCAGGGAGAGCAGATATTCCGAATACCTGCCGCGCCTGTCGGAGGTGAGCTTCAACATCATGGGCGTCTTGGCGTAACGCTTCACGTCGGAGACGTCTATGCCGCGGTACTTCGTGTCGGCAAATTCTTCGGGGTCGAGGGCAAAGGTTATGCACAGTTTTTTGCCCTTGAACACCATGTAGGAGTAAACTTTGCGTCCGCTGTATATGCGCACGTGCTTCCAGCTCATCACCGCCTTTACGTCTTTATACGGGCTCACAAGGTCGATTATGTTCTGATAGCGCTGCTGTATGGCGGGGGTTGATTGTATGAGCTTTGCCAAAAAGCTGTATATGTAGCGCACGGTATACATGCCGTCCTCGTCGGGCATTATCACCGGCAGCACCACGGGCTTGGGCTCGGGTTCGGGCTGAGGCTCGGGCACGAACACCGGCGCGGGAACGGGCACGAACGCGGGCTTTTCGCCCTCGTAGAGCACGCGCGTGGCGTATTCGCGGCCGTCGTCAGGCTCGGGCTGAGGCTCGGGTTCGGGCTGAACGGAGGAATCGTACACGAGCTCCGGTTCGGGGCCGGGCTCTTCGGGTTCGGGCTGAGGCTCGGGCTCGGGCTGAGGCTCGGGTTCGGGCTGAGGCTCGGGCTCGGGCTGAGGTTCGGGCTCCTGCTCGGGCTCGGGTTCGGCGGGGCGCTGTTTTTTCTTGTTGCCCTTTACCGCAAGCACCACGTCTGCCACGGCTATGCCCGCGGCCGCTATGCCGAGGCCTATTATGGCGCCGAGCTGGCCGGAGGGCAGGTTGCCCGCCGCAAGTATCGCAAAGGGAGCGATTGCCATCATGGCCGAAGCTCCGCCGCTTCCGCTGCCGCCGGAGGGGCCTTCGCCGCCTTCCGTGCCGCCCTCTTCGCCGCCTTCGCCGCCTTC
>CALVQA010000019.1 GCA_944354725.1 uncultured Clostridia bacterium | reverse complement strand
GAGCAGGCAATTTTTTTTATGTCCTCTTCTTTCATGAACGCCTCGCAGGCTAAACTATCGTGAACCTGAAGTAATCGCTCCCCGCGGGGGTCTCCCTCTCGAAAACGGCGCTGTCGCCGCTGCCTTCCAGCACGAAGAAGTGGGGCGTAGCCCCCTCCATGAGACGGAAACAGAGCGCGCCGTCTATAACGTCGTCGATTATGATGCGGAAAAAGTTGAGTTTGAAAATTTCGTCGAGGACGAATTCCCCGCGGGCGACCTCCATAACCTGAGTGCCGCCGTATTCGTTGCCCTCCGCTTCGGAGGAAACTTCTATTTTGAGTTCCATGCACCAATTTTACCATCGTTGCGGGCATTTTGCAATTATTTTGCAAACAGAGAAAAAAATTTACAATTCGGGTATGTACAAAAGGCGATCGCGGTGATATAATACATTCAGAAACCATAAATAAGGGGAATTGTTATGTCTTACAAATTCGACCAGCGCTTCATCACCTTGGGCGAACTGCTTTTGAGGCTCGCTCCGCCAAACTACGAAAAGATCAGAATGGCAAACCAGTTCATTGTCACCTACGGCGGCGCCGAGGCAAACGTGGCGGTATCGCTGTCCAACCTCGGCATCGACTCCTCCTACTTCACCGTGGTGCCCGACAGCTCCATCGGCAAGGCGGCGATAAGGTATCTGCGCGCCAACGACGTGCACTGCTCGCCATGCATACGCGCAAAGAGCGGCAGGATGGGCCTTTACTACCTCGAGGAAGGGTTCGGGGTGCGCTCGTCCAAAGTCACCTACGACAGGGCAAATTCCGCCTTTGCCACATACGACTTCGGCACGATAGATTTTAAAGCCAAGTTCGACGGCTTCACCTGGCTGCACACCTGCGGCATAACCCCCGCGCTTTCGCAAAACTGCCGCGACCTGACGATGAAGGCGCTGAAAACCGCCAAGGAAATGGGCATGACGGTAAGTTTCGACTGCAACTTCAGGAGCGCGCTGTGGAGCTTCCAGGAGGCGCGCGACTGCCTGACCGAATACATGCCTTACATAGACGTGCTCATCGGCATAGAGCCGATAAACCTCATCGGCCCCGACGGAAAGGACATGAAGGACGGCCTCTCCATGACTCCCACGTTCGAGGAGCAGGACAGGATATTCAGGGCGCTGCACGAAAAATGGAATTTCAAGGCCATCGGCCGCACGGTGCGATACGTGCACTCCGGCAGCGAAAATTCGCTCAAAGCGTTTTTGTGGTACGACGGCAAGACCTACGAGAGCAAGACATTCCGCTTTACCATACTCGACAGGGTGGGCGGCGGAGACGCCTTTGCCAGCGGCCTGTTCTACGCCATGATGGCGGGCATGGAACCGCAGGACATAGTCAATTTTGCGGTGGCAAGTTCGGTGATGAAGCACACCATGCACGGCGACTTCAACATCACCGACGACGTGGACGCGATAAAGAATCTCATGAACCAGAGCTTTGAGATAAGAAGATGACAAAACGGCTCCGCCCGCGGGCGGAGCCGTTTTTTTTTTGCGCCGCGGGCGGCGGAATGCCGCCCGCGGCGCGTATTTGCAATATCCCGCCGATATCGTTACGATATGCCGAGAGCGCCGAAGAGGTTGTATTGCGAGAAGATGGCGACGGCAACGAGCGATATGGTAGACATTATTTTTATGAGGATGTTGAGCGAGGGTCCGACGGTATCCTTCAGCGGGTCGCCCACCGTGTCGCCGACGACGGATGCGTCGTGCGCGGGTGAGCCCTTTCCGCACCCTTCGAGCCCGCCTGCCTCTATATACTTTTTGGCGTTATCCCAGGAGCCGCCCGCATTGCCCGAATACAGTGCGAGGAGAACGGCGGCGAGCGTTGCGCCTATGAGCAGCCCGCCCACGAAGTTGCCGCCGAATATGAATCCCGCCGCCAGCGGGAACACCACCGCAAGTATGCAGGGGACCTTCATGCCGCGCAGGGCGTTCTGAGAGGATATCTTTATGCACGCGTTGTAGTCGGGGCCCGCCTTGCCCTCCTTGAGCCCCGCTATCTCGCGGAACTGACGGCGGACTTCGTCGACTATGCCGCGCGCCGCCTTTGCGACCGACTCTATGAGCATGCCCGAGAACATGAACGGAAGCGCCGCACCCGCAAGCGCGCCGCACAGCGCGAGCGGGTCTATTATGTCGAGCGAAGGCTCGGAGCCTTCGGAAAAGGCGTACATATACGATATCATCAGCGACGTGGCGGCAAGCGCGGCCGAACCTATGGAAAAGCCCTTGCCCACGGCAGCCGTGGTGTTGCCGACGCTGTCGAGTTTGTCGGTTATTTCGCGCACGGAACTTTCGAGCCCGCTCATTTCGGCTATACCGCCGGCGTTATCGGATATGGGGCCGTAAGTATCCACCGAAACGGTGGCCGCCACGAAGGAGAGCATGCCCATCGCCACGCAGGCGATGCCGTAATATCCCGATATCGCATACGAACCGAAGAGCGCCGCGGCGAGCACTATCACGGGGAGCATGCAGCTGACCATGCCCGTGGCCATGCCCTGGGTGACCGTGAGCGCGGGGCCCTCGCGCGAGGCGCCCGCCACCTTTTTGGTGGGCTTGAAATCATAACTCGTGTAATATTCGGCAATAAATCCGATGGCTATGCCGGCGAAGATGCCGAGCACCGCCGCAAGCCACGGCGAGAACGCACCGACGCGGAAGCCTATGGCGGAGATGTCGTCGGCGCAGTCCCTGAACATAAAATAGCTCAGAAGGCAACCGAAAATTACGGTGAGCGCCGCCGACGCCCAAGTCACCATGTTCAGCTCCCTGCTAGGATGCTTTGAAAAGCCGCGCCGAAGCAGCACGAACATCAGCCCCGCGATGCACGACACAAGGCCGCACGCGGCAAATATCACGGGAAAGAGCATGAGGCGCTTCAAAAGTTCTTCGGAGGCGTATACGCCGTGCAGGAACTGTTCGCAGGCGAGTATCACGCCCGAAAGTATGGCGCCCACGTAGCTTTCGAGCAGGTCGCTGCCGAGCCCCGCCACGTCGCCCACGTTGTCGCCCACGTTGTCGGCGATGACCGCGGGGTTGCGCGGGTCGTCCTCCGGAATGTGCTCCTCCGTTTTGCCCACAAGGTCGGCGCCCATGTCCGCAGCCTTTGTGTATATGCCTCCGCCCACGCGGTTGAACAGCGCTATGACCGAACAGCCGAGCGCATAGCCGGAGAGCGTCATGGTGAACCCTGCGGAGAGGCCCAGCCAGTTCGTCGGCGTCCGTCCGCCGGCCACGTCGGATATCTGCCCCAGAGCGAGGCCGAACACGGCATATACGACGAGCGCGCCCAAAAGGGCGAACCCCGCCACGCACAATCCCATCACCGAGCCGCCCCTGAGCGCCACTTTGAGCGTCCTGCCCAGGTTGCCCGTGGTGCGCGCACGGTTTGCCACCCTAACGTTCGCATAAGTGGCCACCTTTAAGCCCACCCAGCCGGCGGAGGCGCTCACCACGCCGCCCAAAACGAAGGCGAGCATGGTCTGCCAGCCGATGAGCACGCCGAGCACGGCGGCTATGACCGCGCCTATCACGGCCACCACTTTGAGTTCGTACTTTATAAAAGTGTTTGCGCCCGAACGTATGGAGCCGGCGATATTGACCATCGTCTCCGTCCCTTCTTCGAGCTTTTTTATGCTGAAGTAACTGAAAAACGCATAGGCGCACGCCAGGATGCCCGCCGCCGCCACTATAATGAGCAAAAAGTCCGACAATGTTTTCCCCTCCCTTAAAATTTGCGCAAATATCTTACATATTTGAAAAATACTTACATTATCATGTTATCATATATGTTCGCGGTTTGCAATAGGCGATATCAAATTTCAAATAAATAGTTTTTTATCTAAAAATTGCATCGATTTAAGTATAAATTCCTATTGAATAAAACAAAACGGTATGCTATAATGTTCAATGCAAGACCACTAAGGGAGGAAACACGATATGGAGCACGCCAAAGATCCCGCATGCGGATACTGCATGCGCGGCGAACTTTTGGAAAAATTCGGCATATACGTCTGCGACCTGGACGTGAGCACGCTGATACTCTTCAAAGAGCAGAGCCACCCCGGCAGGTGCATAGTGGCATACAAAGACCACGTAAGCGAAATAGTCGACATCTCCGACGACGAGCGCAACAGGTTTTTCGCCGACGTAAACAGGGCGGCAAAGGCGATACACGCCGTCTTCAAACCCGACAAACTCAACTACGGCGCCTACGGCGACACGGGCTGCCACCTGCACGTCCACCTCTGCCCCAAATACAGGGACGGCTTCGAATGGGGAGGGGTGTTCGAGATGAACCCGCAAAAGACCTTTCTTTCCGACGAAGAATACGCCGAGACGATCGAAAAGCTCAAGGCGGCGCTTTAAAACGGCGCAGGCACCTTTCGCGATCGGATGATACATATATGTTTGTGTTAAGGAGGAATGTATGGCTCACAACGTGATAGTCGAAGCCAAAAAGTGTTTGAACTGCAAAAAACCGCTGTGCAGGACGGGCTGCCCGATAAACACGCCCATACCGCAGATGATACAGGCGTTTTTGAACGGCGACATCGACGGGGCGGGCAAAATGCTGTTCGACAACAACCCGCTCTCCGTGATCTGCTCGATAGTGTGCGACCACGGGCGGCAATGCCAGGGGCACTGCGTGCGCGGCATAAAGGGCGACCCCGTAGAGATAAGCACTATAGAAAACTTTATTTCGGAGCGCTATCTCGACGTGCTGAAAATAGAGTGCGCGCCCGCAAACGGCATAAAGGTCGCCGTGATAGGCGCGGGCCCCGCCGGGATAACCACCGCCATTAAAATGGCGCAGCTCGGCTACGACGTGACGATATTCGAATCCAAAGCAAAAATAGGCGGCGTGCTCCGCTTCGGCATACCCGAATTCAGGCTGCCCAAGAGCTTTATCGACCGCTACGACGCGCTCATGCGCGGGCTGGGCATAAAGATAAGGCCCAACATGACGATAGGCAAGGTGTTCGGCATAGAGGAACTTTTCCGCGACGGGTTCAAGGCCATATCGATAGGCACGGGCGTTACATGGCCCAACACGCTGAACATAAAGGGCGAAACGCTCGGCAACGTGCACTACGGCGTGCACTACCTCGAATCTCCCGAGGTGTACGACCTGGGCAAGAGCCTCATAGTGATAGGGGCGGGCAACGTAGCCATGGACGTGGCGCGCACGGCGTTGCGCCGAGGAGTGCGCGACGTTAAGATAGTGGTGCGCTCCGACCGCTCCACCGCCAACGCCGACGAACTCGAATACGCCGAGATAGAGGGCGCGGAAATGGTCTACAACAAGGCGCCCGTGGAGATAACCGACAAGGGTGTATACTTCAAGACCACCGTATGCGACGAAAACCACAAAGTCGTTTCGGTATCCGACACCGCCGAGCTCATGCCAGCCGATTCGGTGATAATAGCCGTTTCGCAAAAACCTTCGGCGCTGCTGCTGACCACCACCTACGGGCTGGAGCTCACGGGCCGCGGCCTTGCCAAGACCGACGAAAACGGCATGACGACCATACCCGGGCTGTTCGCCTCGGGCGACGTGGTGAAGGGCGCAAAGACGGTAGTCGAAGCCGTCGAACAGGCAAAAAAAGTCGCGCTTGCGATGGATTCCTACTTAAAGGGGCTAACCGGCAGCGAGATACAGCAATAACAGAACCGGCAAAAACGGCGGGCGCAGATCGCCCGCCGTTTTTTTGGCGCGCACGCGCGCGTGACGGACGAAAATATTATACAACATATATTCATTTATGCGCCGCAGCGGCCCCTTTTGTATTGACTTTGCCCGCACTCGGTGTTAAACTATTTTCGGCATAAATTTCATGGCATGGAGCTATATGAAGGCTATCAATTTAGGCAGCGACAGAGTTCTTTCCACCGTTTTAAAACTTATAATACCCGCCACGATAGCGCAGTTCATAAACGTGCTCTATTCCATAGTGGACAGGATGTATGTCGGCAATATCGAGGAGATAGGCGACGTCGCGCTTGCCGCCGTGGGAGTGTGTTCGCCGATAACGATAATCATATCGTCGTTCGCCCTGCTCGTGGGGACGGGCGGCGCGCCGCTTTTCGCCATGGCGATGGGCGCGGGCAGGGAGGACAACGCAAAAAAAATACTGTCGAACGCGGCGGTATCGCTTGCGGCCATATCGCTCGCCGTGGCGGTGCTGTTCATATCCCTCCACCGCCCTCTGCTGTATGCCTTCGGCGCGAGCGACCGCACATACGAGTATGCCAAACAATACCTGATGATATATGCCGCCGGCGCGCTGTTCTCCATACCGGGCACCGGCCTGAACCAATACATAACGGCGCAGGGGTATTCGGGCATTGCCATGATATCCACCATAATAGGCGCGGCGGCGAACATAGCGCTCGACCCGCTGTTCATATTCGTTTTCGGCATGAACGTTGCCGGCGCCGCCCTCGCCACGATAATCTCGCAGTTCTTTACCTTTGCCTTCGTTGTGACCTTTTTGCATCTGAAGAGCACGAAGGTGAGACTGACTCTCTCCGCGCCCGACTTTTCCATAATAGTCAACATAATGAAGCTCGGCCTTTCGCCCTTTCTGATAATGGCTTCCGACGGGCTGATAATAATAATACAGAACGCGGTGCTCCAACGCATAGGCGGCCCCGCCGAAGGCGACATGTGGATAACCGTGGCGACCGTGGTGCAGGCCACCTTTTCGCTCACCTCCACTCCCCTTCTGGGGATAAGCGAGGGCTCGCAGCCCGTACTCAGCTACGCATACGGCGCGGGGAACGACAGGCTGATAAAGCGCGCGGAAACGCGCATACTCATCGCCTGCGTTATCTTCACGTCGACGATGACGCTCGTCTCCATGCTGTGCGCGCGGCCGTTCGCCGAACTGTTCGTGCCCGAGAACGCGGAAGTCGTCGACAAGGCGGTCCGGGGCATACGCATATTCATGGCAGGCGCGATACCGATGTCGTTCCAATACGCCTTCGTAGACTGCTTCACCGCGCTCGGCCAGCCCAAATACGCCATAACGCTCTCGCTGATACGAAAGGTCGTGTTCTTTTTGGGCAGCATAATACTGCTTCCCATGATATGGGGAGCAAAGGCGGTGTTCTATGCCGAGCCCGTAGCCGACATAGCCGCCGCAATACTCTCCACCATAGTGTTTACGATAGTTTTCCCCCGCGTTTTAAAGCGCAGGGCAAACGAAAAGAGCCCCCTCGGGCTCATCGGCGAGCGGCAATGACCATACGTAATTTTAAACGCCTCCGCGCACGGAATGCGCGGAGGCGTTTTTTTACCGTTTTTAATACTTGGGCCTTGCAACATATGTGGTATGCAGCAATTCGTGCGCCTTGTGGCTGTTGGGCTCGCCGAAGAACTCTTCGTACAGCTTTTTGACTGCGGGGGGCTCGTCCGAAACGCGGTATTTGTTGTCGCGGTCGGAATCGTACAGCGCCTGGGCGCGCAGCGTTTTAAGATCCATGTTGTTGCGCACTTCGTCGTGTATGTAGGGCTGGCCGCCGCCGTTTATGCAGCCGCCGGGGCACGCCATTATCTCCACGAACGTATAGTTCTTTCTGCCGCTCCTGATATCCTCTATCACCTTGCGCGCATTGCCGAGGCCGCTCGCCACGGCAACGTTGACCGTCACTCCGCCGAGAGTGTATGTGGCCTCTTTAATGCCCTGAGCGCCGCGCACTTCCTCGAACACGATGGGTTCGTCCTTGTCGCCGAGAGTGCGTGCGGCAAGGCGGAGAGCCGCCTCCATGACGCCGCCGGTGGCGCCGAATATCGCGCCGCCGCCTGAAGCCGCGCCGAAGGGATCGTCGAACTCGCTCTCGGGGAGGTTGGCGAAATCGAGGCCGGCCTCCTTTATCATCTTGGCAAGCTCGCGCGTGGTAAGGGCGGCATCGGTGAAGCAGCCGAGCTCGTCGCGCGTGACTTCGAACTTCTTGGCCGTGCAGGGGATAACCGAAACCACGTACAGATCCTCGGGCTTGATGCCTTCCTTCATGCAATAGTATGTCTTGAGCACCGCGCTGAACATCTCCTGAGGCGACTTGCAGGAGGAGAGGTTGGGGATGAATTCGGGGTAGTAATGTTCCAAAAACTTAACCCACGCGGGGCAACAGCTCGTGAACATGGGCGTAGTGCCGCCGTTTTTGAGCCTGCCTATGAGCTCGGTGGCCTCCTCCATTATCGTGAGGTCGGCGGTGACGTCCATGTTGAAGCACTTGACGTCGCCGAGCTGTTTTATGGCGGTGACCATCTTGCCCTCCACGTTGGTCCCTACGGGCAGGCCGAAGGCCTCGCCCAAGGTGGCGCGCACGGAGGGCGCGGTATAGAACACTACCTTCTTCTTTTCGTCGACTATCGCGCCCCAGACGTCGGCCACGGCCGATTTTTCATACAGGGCGCCCACGGGGCAGGCAACTATGCACTGGCCGCAGTTCACGCAGGGCGTGAATGCCAGCGATACGTCGTACGGCGAGCCTATTACCTTGGCGTAGCCCCTGTTTTTGGGGCCTATGGCGCCTATCGTCTGGTGCTCGCACGCCGCGACGCAGCGCGTGCAGAGTATGCACTTGGAATTGTCCCTCACCACGGAGGGAGAGAGGTCGTCTATCGGCTGGATGTCGTGATCGGTGCCGTATTCGTCCTCTTCGGCATTGTATTCGAGCGCCAGCTTCTGCAGCTCGCAATTCATGGAGCGGACGCAGGAAAGGCACTTCTTTTTATGTGTGGAGAGGATGAGCTCCACCGTCATCTTTCTCGATTTCCTCACCCTGGGGGTGTTGGTGCGCACCTCCATGCCCTCCGATACGGGATATACGCACGCGGCGACAAGACCGCGCGCGCCCGTGGCCTCTACAAGGCACAGACGGCAGGAACCTACGCACTGCACGTCTTTGAGATAGCAGAGGGTGGGTATGCGTATATTGGCAAGTTTTGCCGCCTGAAGTATGGTGGAGCCTTCGGGCACAGACACGGGAATGCCGTTTATTTTAAGATTTACCATTTTTTCTGCTCCTCCTTTACTTCTTGATTATAGCGCCGAACTTGCAATGCGCTATGCACTGGCCGCACTTTATGCACTTTGCGGTATCGATGATGTGCGGCGATTTTACCGAACCCGATATTGCCTGCACGGGGCAGTTGCGCGCGCACAGCGTGCAGCCGCGGCACTTGTCGGTGAGTATGTAGTAGTTGAGGAGCGACTTGCACACGCCCGCGGGGCAGCGCTTTTCGTTTATGTGCGCCTCGTACTCTTCGAGGAAGTGATTCATCGTGGAGAGTATGGGATTGGGCGCCGACTGGCCGAGCGCGCACAGCGACGAAGCCTGCATATACTCCGCGAGGTCGCGTATGCGCTGTATGTCCTCCGGCCTGCCCTTGCCCTCGGTTATCCTTGTGAGTATCTCCAAAAGGCGCTTGGTGCCTATGCGGCAGGGATTGCACTTGCCGCAGCTCTCGTCGGCGGTAAATTCGAGGTAGAATTTGGCGATGTCTACCATACAGGTGTCCTCGTCCATTACGATGAGGCCGCCCGAACCCATCATGGAGCCTATCTCTTTAAGGCTGTCGAAATCCATGGGTTTATCTATATATTTTGCGGGTATGCAACCGCCGGAGGGGCCGCCGGTCTGCGCCGCCTTGAACGCCTTGTTGCCCGGTATGCCGCCGCCGATATCGTAGATTATGGTGCGGAGCGTGGTGCCCATGGGCACCTCTACAAGCCCCACGTTGTGTATCTTGCCGCCCACGGCGAACACCTTTGTGCCCTTGCTCCTCTCGGTACCGATGGTGTTGAACCACTTTGACCCGTTCATGATTATGGGCGAGATGTTTGCCCACGTTTCGACATTGTTGAGCACGGTCGGCTTGCCGAACACGCCGCACGTGGCCGAGAACGGAGGACGGGGACGGGGCTCGCCGCGGAAGCCCTCTATAGATTTCATGAGCGCTGTCTCTTCGCCGCAGACGAACGCGCCCGCGCCGAGACGAATCTCTATATCGAAGTCGAAGCCGCAGCCTAAAATGTTTTTGCCGAGAAGGCCGTATTCGCGCGCCTGCCTGATGGCTATCTCCAGCCTCTCTACGGCTATGGGATATTCGGCACGCACGTAGATGAAGCCCTGATGCGCGCCGACGCAGTAGCCGGCTATGGCCATCGCCTCAAGAACGCAGTGCGGGTCGCCCTCCAGGACAGACCTGTCCATGAACGCGCCGGGGTCGCCCTCGTCGGCGTTGCACACGACGTATTTTTCGTCGCCGGGCGCGGCCTTGGAGGTGGCCCACTTTATGCCCGTGGGGAAGCCCGCGCCGCCGCGGCCGCGCAGCCCCGACGCCTTGAGCTCTTCTATCACCTGATCGCCCGTCATGGAGGAGAGCACCTTGGCGAGCGCCATATAGTCGCCCGCGGAGATGGCCTCGTCTATGCTTTCCGCGGCTATCACGCCGCAGTTGCGGAGCGCTATGCGCATCTGATGCTTGTAGAACGGTATCTCCGCAAAGGGGATTATGGAGCCGTCCTCGTGAACGGTGCCCTCGTACAACAGCTCTTTTACTATGTCGCCGCCCTTTACGAGATGCTTTTCCGCCACCGTTTTGGCGTGCTCGGGCGTCATGTGGGGATAGAAAGCGCCCTCGGGATATACTATCATTATGGGGCCGAGGGCGCAGAGGCCGAAGCAACCCGTTTTAACTATGAGTATATCGTTTATGCCGAGCTCTTTAAAGCTCTGTTCGAGCTGCTCGATGACTTTGAGCGAATGGCTGGATGTGCAGCCCGTGCCGCCGCAAACGAGCACCTGCTTCCTGTAACCGGTTGCGGGCGCGAGCTTTTCCGCCTGCTCGCGCACAAGCCTTCTCACCTTTATAAGGTCGGCCAAAACTTCCGATTTTTTCTTTAATTCTTCAACGGTCATAGCACGCTCACTCCTTTAAATATTTATCGAGCACGGACTTTACCTCTTTTTCGGTAAGCCTGCCGTACACCTCGTCGTCGACTATCATGACGGGTGCAAGGCCGCAAGCGCCTACGCAGCGGCAACTGTCTAAAGAAAACTTCCTGTCGGGCGTGAGTTCGCCGCAGGAGATCCTGAGCTCCTTTTCCACGGCGTCCAAAACCTTGTCGGCGCCCTTTACATAGCATGCCGTGCCGAGGCACACGCTTATGCGGTGCTTGCCCTTCGGCTTGAGCGAGAACTGTGAATAGAAAGTGGCGACCCCGTAAACTTCGGCGAGCGGTATATCGAGCTCGTCGGCGATAATCGTCTGGACCTCGGCAGGCAGATAGCCGTATATCTGGTTGGCCTTGTGCATTATGGGCATAAGGCAGCCCTTAACGCCCTTTTCTTTGGCGATAAAGTCCCTGAGCTGCTTCTCCTGCTCCGCGGTCCCCTCAAAAGTGAACTGTGCCATAAATTACTCCTGTTTAAATTACGTTCGGCTGTATGCGCCCGTGCGGCGCGGCGGCAATCTGTCGTCGGGCGCGGTTTGAGCGCCTTTCGATAAAAATATACCAAAATACCTGTATATTATATCACTTATTTTGTCAATTTACAAACGATATTCCGCCCGTTGAGCGTTAATTTTGCACAAAAATTGTGCGCCTCCCCTCAGACGGCATCGAACTGCGAATAGTAGAGCTCCGCGTAATAGCCGCCCTTTTCCATCAGCTCCTCGTGCGTGCCCTGCTCCACGACGTCGCCCTCGTTCATCACGATTATCGTTTTTGCGTGTTTTATCGTAGACAGCCTGTGCGCTATCACGAAACAGGTCTTGCCGCACATTAGCTCCTCCATCGCCCGGCGGATATGCAGCTCGGTGCGGGTATCGACGTTGGACGTGGCCTCGTCAAGGATGAGCATGGGCGAGGAGAGCAGCATGGCGCGGGCTATCGTGAGGAGCTGTTTCTGCCCCTTGGAGATGTTCACGGCGTTGTCGGTGAGCACCGTATCGTAGCCGTCGGGCAATCTGGATATGAAGGAATGTATCTTTGCCGCGCGGCACACCCGCTCCACGTCCTCGCGGGAGACGTCGCCGCTGCCGTAGGCGACGTTTTCGTATATAGTGCCCGAAAACAGCCACGTGTCTTGCAGTACCATGGTGAAGGCGCGGCGCAGCGACGCGCGCGTGACCTTGGTTATATCCCTGCCGTCTATCTTTATCGTCCCCGAATCGGCGTCGTAAAAGCGCATGAGCAGGTTGATCATCGTCGTCTTGCCCGCGCCCGTGTGGCCGACTATGGCAACCACGTCGCCCCGTTCGGCCTTTAACGAGAAATCTTTTATGACCACCTTCCCGGGCGTATAGCCGAAACTCAGATGCTCTATCTCCACATTGCCCTGCACGTCGGAAAGTTCCTCCGCCCCCTCCGGGTCGGGCGGTTCGGGCCGCTCTTCGAGCACGCGGAAGGCGCGCTCGGCCGCGGCGAGCGCCGACTGAAATTCGCTGAGCACGTTGGCTATCTCGTTTATCGGGCCGGAAAACTTGCGCGAATAGAGCACGAATGAGGCGATCTTGCCCACGGTGGGTATCACGCCCCGCATATACATCACCGCCCCGAACACGCTTATCAACGCGAGCGAAAAGTTGTTCATGAAGTTGACCGCGGGGCCTGAAACGGTGCCGTAGCTCTCCGCAACGGTATAGGCCTCCGTCGCGTCCTTGTTTTTATCTTCGAAGCGGGAAATAACCGCCTCCTCGCAGTTGTAAGCCTTGGTCGTCTTTTGCCCCGTGATTATCTCCTCTATGAAACCGTTCAACTGCCCGAGCTTGCGCGACCTGGCGCGGAACAGCGGCTGCACCTTTTTGGTAAGCCACGCGGTGAACAGCGCCGAGAGCGGTATGGTGACGGCAAACACGGCGACGAGCACGGGCGCGGTGACGAGCATCATTACGAGCGAACCTATAATGGTGACGGCGCTGGTCAGCACCATCATCACGTCGTTGGCGAGCGATTCGCCGAGAGTGTCGAGATCGTATGAGAGCACGGATATTATGTCGCCCGCCTGACGGTCGTCGAAGTAAGACACCGGCAGCGACAACAGCCGCGCGAAAATGTCGGTGCGGATGCGCTTTATCACGCAACGCGAAAGATATGAAAGGCCTATGGAGGACAGATAGGAAAGTATGCCCGAGGCGATGTAAACGGCGACGAGCACGGCGGCATACACGGCTATCGCGCCCATGTCGGTGCCGCCGCCCGGCTCTATAAGGTCTATGGCCATGCCGCACACCTGCGGCCCCAGCAGGGAGAGAGCCGTGCCCGCGAGCGAGGCGAAGAATATAAGCACGAACAGCGCCGCGTACGGCTTTAAATACCTGCCGAGGTTTTTTGTTATATACCCAACGTTCACGCGCCTCTTTTCGAACGAGCGCGTATCCCTCACGTTGCCCTCGCGCATCATGCCGTCACCCCCATCTGCGTGCTTGCTATCGCACGGTATTCTTCGCAGTTCGCCATCAGCTCATCGTGCGTGCCCATGCCCGAAACGCGCCCGTCGTCGAGCACGATTATCAGGTCGCAGTTTTTGACCGAGCTGACGCGCTGGGCCACTATGACCTTCGTTGCCGCGGCATAATTACGGGCGATGGCGCGGCGCATCTTTGAATCGGTGGCGTAGTCGAGCGCGGAAGAGCTGTCGTCGAGGACGATGAACTCGGGCTCCCCCGCAAGGGCGCGCGCAACGAGAAGGCGCTGCTTTTGCCCGCCCGAGAGGTCGCCCGCCTTCTGCGCGAGGTCGTGGTCCATGCCACCCGAAAGCCCGGCTATGAACTCGGCCGCCTGAGCGCATTGCGCGGCGCGCTCCGCCGCGGCTTCCGAAAGCCCTCTGCCGTAATCGATGTTGGCGCGCACGGAGTCGGCCATGAGAAAGTCGTTCTGGAACACGACGCCGAACCTGCGCCTGAGCTCGCTTGCGGGCACGGAGCGCACGTCCTTTCCGCCGACGTATACGGCGCCGCCCGTCACGTCGTAAAAGCGCATGAGCAGGTTTATTACGGTGGACTTGCCGCTGCCCGTTGCGCCTATCAGCCCGAGCGACTGCCCCCGCTTCAGGGCAAACGACAGCCCGGAAATATTGTTTTCCTTGCCGTTGTACGAAAAGCTCACGTCTTTGAACTGTACGGCGTAGCCCTCGTCCCCTTCGGGGAGCTCGCATACGGGCTCTCTCTCGTCAAGGGCGAGCACCCGCTCTATCCTCTCCGACGATGCCGCCCCACGCGAGATTATGACGAATATTTTCGATATGCCGAGCATGGCGTTGAGCACTATCGTGAAATAGGTGAGAAAGCCCGTTATGTCGCCCGGCTCGCTCGAAAGAAAGGCGCCCGTTACTATCACCCCGACGAGGCCGAGATTCAAAATAAGCGAAGTGAGGGGATTGGTCAGCGACATTATGCGCTGCGCGTCGAACTCCGCGGAGGCAAGGTCGCCCGCCACGCCTTCGAACTTTTTGTTCTCGTATTCGGTTTTAGAGAGCGCCTTTATCACCCTGATGCCCGTTATATCCTCCTGCACCGAGCGCACCATTTTGTCGCCGCTTTTTTGCACGGACATGTACATGGGCACGCTCTTGCGGGTGATGAAATACAGCGGCACGGCCACGACGGGCACCACGGCGAGCAGCACGAGCGCGAGCTTTACGTTGAGCAGAAAGCAAAACACCAGCCCGCCGAAAAGGAGGATGGGCGCACGCACGCCCATTCGCATGGTGCGCGCCACCATCTGATTCACATAGTAAGTATCGGAAGTGAGGCGCGAAATGAGCGAGGGCACGGTGACCTCGTCCACCTGCCTGCACTTTAAATAGCAGGTCTTTCTGAACAGATCGTAGCGGATGTCGTGGGTCATTCCCCCCGCCACCTTTGCAGATAGCCTGTTTGCCAGCACGTTGCCGCCGAGGGCGATGAGGGCGAACAGCAGCATCACCCCGCCCATGACATATATCCTGCCCGAGTTTTTAAGGGGGATGAGGTCGTCTATTATGTGCGAGAGTATGAACGGCAGCACGAGCTCCGCGGCGCTGCCCGCTATCTTTGTCGCCATGCCGAGGGCGAGCCCGCCCGCATACGGCTTCAAGTACGAAAGAGTTTTTTTCATGCCCGCATCCCTCAGCCCTGCTGGCCCTCCATAAAGCGCCCTGCGTTTTTTACCATCTTTTCGCTGAGCACGCGCAGCTGCTCCCTCTCCTCTTCGGTAAAGCCTTCGGTGACGAGCGCGCGCCACTCGGCGAGCACCTCTTTTACGCGCGGAAGAACGTCGAGCAGCTTTTGCGTGGGATAGAGCAGCACGGCGCGCCTGTCTTTATCGTTTTCCACTTTTTTAACGAAGCCCGCGCCCTCCAGCGCGCTTATCTGCCTGGCCACGTTGCTCTTGTTCACAAACAGCATGCGCGATATATCCTCCTGCGAGACCCCCGGGTTTTGCGCTATTACGAGAACGTATTTCGACTGACAGCCGCGTATGCCGCAGCCCTTCAGCTTTACCTCCCTGAATATTTCCGAACTGCGCGAAACGAGATTGATGTTTTTCATGAACTTTGCCATAACTGCCTTCCTCCGCGGGCAGACCCGCCGCAAAATAAGTTGCTGCCGCAACAGTTGCGCGTGCAACTATATACATTATATACCGCTTCGCAGCGTTTGTCAACGGCGCGGGAGCCCTCCCGCCCGAATACAGCCCGGCGCCGCCGAAACCCAACGGCGGCAGCGCATGCACGGTGTGCGGATACGAAAAACAGCCCGAAGCTACAGATAGATTGGAATATGAAGCGTCTCCCGACGGCACATATTGCATAGTTACGGGCATTGGCACAGCCACCGATACAAACATAGTCATCCCCTCCGAATATAACGGCATGCCCGTTAAAGAAATTCGCAAGCGTGCGTTCTACCTCTGCTCATCGCTTACAAGCATGACAATACCGGGCAGCGTTACCTCTATTGGCGATTACGCGTTCAGCTATTGTAACTCTCTTGAAACGATATATTACACGGGCAGCGAAGAACAGTGGAATGAGAGCGTCGGAGACAACAGCTACGATTTGGAAGATGTTACGATAATTTTTAACTACGAGGGCTGAAATTTATTGTATAGAATTTTTAAATGCCTGCGGCGCAATTGTGCCGCAGGCATTTTGCCGATAATTAAGTTTTTACGGGCTTTTTAACCCCTTTTTTAACCCCTCCTTTTGTTCCTCCCCTAAAGGGGAGGCAAGACTCGGTGCTCCTTCAGGGGAGCCGGCGCGAAGCGACTGATAACCCCTCCTTTTGTTCCCCCCCTACAGGGGAGGCGAGGGTGGCGCCGTTTAATGGGAAGCAAGACTCGGCGTCCATTCGGGGGAGTTGGCGCGAAGCGACTGAGGGGTTACTCGGCTCCCATTCAGGGGAGCTGGCGCGAAGCGACTGAGGGGTTCCATCGGCTCCCATTCAGGGGAGCTGTCACGCAGTGACTGAGAACCCCTCCCTTTGTTCCTCCCCTAAAGGGGAGGCAAGACTCGGTGCCCATTCGGGGGAGCTGTCACGCAGTGACTGAGGGGGTTCCCTCAGCTCCCATTCAGGGGAACCGGCGCGAAGCGATTGAGAACCCCTCCTTTTGTTCCTCCCCTGAAGGGGAGGCAAGACTCGGCGCCCATTCAGGGGAGCTGTCACGCAGTGACTGAGGTGGTCCCCTCAGCTCCCAGTCGGGGGCACCGGCGCGAAGCGACTGAGAACCCCTCCTTTTGTTCCTCCCCTGAAGGAGAGGCAAGACTCGGCGCCCTTTGTTATGCCGCGGCGCGCGTTGCGCGCCGCGAAAATGCGATGTTAAGAGGGCAGGCGCACCGTGAACGCCGTGCCGCATCCTTCTTTGCTCTCCACCGTAATACCGCCGCCGGAGAGCGTGACTATGCGCTTTACTATGGCGAGCCCCAACCCGTTTCCGCGCGTGGAATGGGAGCTGTCGCCCTGATAATACTTTTCGAAGATGTGCGCGGCGACTTCCGCGCTCATGCCTATGCCGCTGTCGGCTATGCGCACGCTCGCCGTATTCCCCGCACAGCCGAGCGTTATGTTAATTTCGCCGCGGCGGGGCGTGAATTTTACGGCGTTCGACAATA
>CALVQA010000018.1 GCA_944354725.1 uncultured Clostridia bacterium | reverse complement strand
GAGTGAGCAGGCGCAGCGTATTGGCTATAGCCGGCCGCGATTTGCCTATGCGCTCCGCAAGCTCGTCCTGAGTGAGCTTATAGTCGCTCATGAGCTGCTTCATGGCCGTCGCCGCCTCTATGGGATTGAGATCCTCGCGCTGAAGGTTTTCGATCAGCGAAATCTCCTTTATCTCGCGCTCGCTGTAAGTGCGGACGATCACCGGGATGCTCGCGTTGCCGGCAAGTTTCGAGGCTCGGAAACGGCGCTCGCCCGCGATTATCATGTAAGTACCGTCGCCGTTATCGTTTACGACTATCGGCATTATCACGCCATGCTTTTTTATCGAATCGGCAAGCTCTTTCAGCGCCTGCTCGTCGAAGTTCTTACGCGGCTGATTCGGATTAGCCACTATCTTTTCGAGAGGCATATCCTGGGCGTTTTTACGCTCCTCTTCGGTGTATTCAAAGGGCTTTCCGCCCTCATAGATGTGTTCAAAGGCTTCGTTCGTATCCTGGAACAGAGCCTCCAACCCCTTACCTAAACCTTTTGCCATAACATTTTACTCCTTAAAATAGTTTGGCGCACATAATACGCCGCTGAGATCCGGCCATATCCGGCCCGAAGTTACTGCTTTGATAAAAACTCTTCCGTAAGCGCCTTATACGCACGCGCGCCCAAGCACTTGGGGTCGTGCAGCATGATAGGCTTGCCATGACTGGGCGCCTCCGAAAGGCGCACATTCCTCGGTATGATTATTTCGTATAACTTGCTTTTAAAGAACTTCTTTATCTCTGCGGCGATCTGCTTCGAAACTGTCGCCCTGCCGCCGTACATCGTTATCACCACGCCCTCTATAGTCAGATTCGGGTTGAGGTGCTGCTTTACCATCGATATCGTGTTCATGAGCTGGCTTACGCCCTCAAGGGCGTAATATTCGCTCTGAAGCGGGATTATGAGCGAATCGGATGCCGCCCACGCGTTTATCGTAAGCAAGCCGAGCGACGGCGGGCAGTCGATAAATATGTAGTCGTACTTGTCCTTTACCTCTTCGAGGGCGGTTTTGAGCAGTCTATCGCGATTGCGTTTATACACGAGCTCTACCTCCGCACCCGTCAGGTCTACGTTTGCAGGCAAAATATCGAGCAGCGGTATCTGCGTCGGCAGGATATTTGCCGAAACCTTTTCGTCGTCGATAAGCACGTTATATACCGATTTTTTGAGCATGCTCTTCGAAAACCCCAGTCCCGTAGTGGCATTGCCCTGCGAATCGAGGTCTATAATAAGCATGCGCTTGCCAAAATCGGCACAATACGCAGCCATGTTAACTACGGTCGTCGTCTTTCCGACGCCGCCTTTTTTATTTGTGAATGAAACTACCTTTGCCATATTACCCCCGTTTCGGCGGCGGAAATGTTTCACGGGAAACATTTCCGCCGCCACAAGCTCATTCGTATCTCTTGAAGGGATTTTCAGTCCTCGAAGAGTCCTGCTCTTCCATGTAGGCTATAACCTCCGTGTGGCTCTTCCCTTCCATCAGCATATCAACTTCTTCGGCGTAAATGGTCTCTTTTTCAATGAGCACCCTTGCCATATTGTCGAGAACGGTACGATTTTCGGTGAGGATCGCGGTCGCGCGGTCGTGCGCAGAATCGATTATAGAGTGCATCTCCTCGTCGATTATCTTGGCCGTTTCCTCGCTGTAGGTGTTGTGCGTCTCCATATCCTTGCCGAGGAAGACCGTTTGAGAGTTGCTGCCGTAGGTCATGAGGCCGAGTTTTTCCGACATGCCCCACTCGGTGACCATCTTTTTAGCCATTTCAGTAACGCGTTCCAGGTCGTTCGAGGCCCCGGTGGTTATATCCTTGATAACGAGCTCCTCGGCCGCTCTGCCGCCGAGAGCCATGCAGATAAAGTCCTTTATCTTTTCGCGCGACATGTGCGCATCGTCGTTGTCGGGCCGCGTCATCGTGTAGCCTGCCGCATTGCCGCGCGGTATTATCGAAACTTCCTGAACGGGGTCGCAATGCTTGCATTTGCGTGCGACTATCGCGTGGCCGGCCTCATGATAGGCGGTTATGCGTTTGTCGCTCTCGGTAACGATCCTGCTCTTCTTCTGCGGGCCCATGAGCACCTTGTTCACGCCCTCATAGAGCTCCTGATTGCCTATAAACTTTTTGTTCATTCTCGCGGCGAGTATCGCAGCCTCGTTAAGGAGATTGGCGAGATCTGCACCCGAGAAACCGCTCGTTATTCTTGCGATTGTTTTAAAGTTTACGTCGGGTGCAAGCGGTTTGTTGCGCGCGTGCACCTTGAGTATCTGCTCCCTTCCGCGCACGTCGGGCAGGTTCACATATATCTGCCTGTCGAAGCGGCCCGGACGCATGAGCGCGGGGTCGAGAATGTCGGCGCGGTTGGTCGCCGCCATTACGATAACGCCTTCGTTCGATTCAAAGCCGTCCATCTGGACGAGTATCTGGTTGAGCGTCTGTTCACGTTCGTCGTTGCCGCCGCCGAGCCCTGCTCCCCTGTGCCTGCCGACCGCATCGATCTCGTCTACGAATATTATGCAGGGCTGGTTCTTCTTTGCCATCTCAAACAGATCGCGCACCCTCGAAGCGCCGACGCCTACATACATCTCTACGAAATCTGAACCAGAGACCGAGAAGAACGGAACGCCCGCCTCGCCTGCAACCGCCTTTGCAAACAGCGTTTTGCCTGTGCCCGGAGGGCCTACGAGCAGCACGCCTTTAGGTATGCGCGCACCGAGATCGGAGAATTTTTTAGGCTGTTTTAAAAATTCAACGACTTCGGCAAGCTCTACCTTCTCTTCTTCGGCGCCCGCAACATCGGTAAAGCGCACCTTTATATTTGTAGAGATACGCGCCTTGCTCTTTGCAAACGACATCGTGCGCCCGGCGCCGCCCGCAGTCGAACGGATGATCAGCCAGAACACGACGCACAGAAGGATGAGTCCACCCACCGTTATGATCGAAGACCAATAGCTGCCGGCATTGGGATTGGCTATCTCGAGCTGAACGCCGTAATCCATCCACTTGGTCAATATGCCGTCCTCGCTCAGCGCCTCTGCGCCATAGAGCGAAGGGCCGTAGAGCGTGTATACGGCGCCGCCTACGGTGTAACCCGTAAGCGCATACTGATTGACCTCGACGCGGCCGATCACTTCGCGCGATTCGACGGTGACTTCAAAGGTACCGTCGCCGTCTCTGTCGAGGCGCACCTTTGAATCGTTGACTACTACCTCTCCCTCTTCGTCCTTCTCGGCGTAACTATAGTTTTCAACATAGTCGTCGAACGTAGTAAGATCGTTCAGCGCCGTACCCCGGTCGAGGTTCGTGGCAATGATCACGGCAATTACCGCAACAACGAGCACCGCTATGACCACCCACATAATGATCTTGCTTTTTTTACTCAAATTTTTACTCCTTCGGGAAGATCTCTTCCAAAATTGATTGTTTTGCACGCCAAAGCGTAATCAAAACGCCGTAGCGCACTATATTTTAAGGCGTATCAGCCCAAAACGCCGTTAAAAACCCTCTATTATATTATTATGTCGCGCGCGCGTAAAAAAATAGCAGCACGCAATAGGTAAGTTCAGGCCGTGTTCTCCGTCACGGCCGGCCCGCAGTGTGCCCAAGCCAGATAAAGGCCGCCAAAAGGCCGTGTAGAGCCTTTAAAAGCCCCGTATGCCCATCATAACAACAAGGCTGTTTTAAGGCTCTGTAGCCGAATATAAAGGGAAATTAGGGGTTACTCGGGCAAATATTCTGTCTCAGAGCCTCAAAACAGCCATGCCGTATCGCGGCCGAAACATCGTAAACTGCGACGATAATGGCGGAGATCGACCAGATGTCACGGCGCATAAAGTTCATATGTGCCACTATATAGACCCAACGCAAACAAAACAGTCTGCCCGCAGCGAGACCGCCTCAGGAACGACCATTTATCAGAATTTATTTTAGCATATTGTTGAATTAATTTCAAGTATTTGACCGCAAATTAGTGCCGTTCACTTAAATTTTATTGCTCTTTCACACTGAAATTAACCGGCCAACTATGCGTAAAATCTGCAATATTATAAAAATTTTGACATGCGCTTATGGCAATTTTTGTCATAATGTTGTTTCACGGGAAACATTCAACCAAATTTTTTTACCAAATACTGTTCCACGTGAAACATAAAACGCAACAAAATGTGGGGAATTTGTGGAAAAAGTTTTAAACATAATGTTGAGAATGTAGAATAAATTTACAGTGAAAGAAATCATTATGTGGATAAATTAATTAAAGCGGCACGGCATAACCGCTAATTTTGCCTGATAATAGCCGAGCGCGCAATATTTATGTTGAAATTTTAACAAGAAGCCTATGAAATGCAGCGTAAACTCATATAACAGCAAGTTGAATTGTTGATAAAATGTTCAAAATCGATGTGGATAAGTTGATAAAAATTCAACACGACAAAAAAGCAGACAAAATCAAAAATTCGCGGGAGCGGGCGGCGCAAACAATATGTTTGGCGCATAAACTTACACGCCCTCCCCCTCCTCCGCTACTTTGAACTCAAATCGATAGCAAATCCAACATGAATTGCCGCCGAATGAAAAAGTCAAAGCTTAAAAACCGATACACGGTAGAGTTTTAAAGCAGATCGAACCACTGTGCAGACAACACATAAAGCTTAAATCAGATATTCTGCAATACTTCGGCAAGCCGAGCAACGGCAACGACGGCAAATCGGTGCGGAATATCCTATTTATCCCATGTTCGCAACGGCCCGACAAAACAAAATACAGAAACATTCCGCAAGACAACAAACAATGGCTCGGACGTACGGCCCGACAGTATATGATACGATCTGAAAAACCGGGAAGTATAATGCCGTTAAAAGCTAACTATTCGTAAAATATTTCAGGGGAGGGAACGTAACAAACAGAGCAAGGATATAAGCTAAAATCAAAAGATCTAAAAACGTTATAACAAAGCCGGCAGCAGTCGGTTAAAACAAAACAAGCCTAAAATCGGCTCTGCGCGGCAAAGGATCCTGGCAAAAATTTACGGAGCAATAATTGAATATATAACTTAGCAAAACGGGTAAAAATCGCCTGATATTTGCAATGTTATGTTTACATTTTAATAAAATCAAATAATGAACAACGTTTAAATTTTTTCGCCGACCGATGTATAAAATGGTGCAACTTCGGGCAAAATCAACGGGCAACGGCTCGGATATAGGATAATCGGACCGAATAATTTTTAAAGCAGGAACGCATTGCAAACGGAGTATTCTTTCAACCTTTATAACAGCCTGGCGACCGACGGCACCATACTCGCACTCAAAAAGATGCTTTCGGATAAGCGGTCGTTGCCCGCCATCGTCTGTATCGGCAGCGACCTTTCGGTGGGCGACAGCCTGGGCCCCGTCACAGGGACGATGCTGCGCGAAAAGCTGCGCGGCCTGAATTGCTACGTATACGGTACCCTCTCCAAGCCGATCACGGCACACGAAGTCAAATATTTGAACACATTTTTAAAACAGACGCACCCCGAAAGCCCCGTGATAGCCGTCGACGCGGCCGTAGGTTCGGCGGGCGACATAGGGCTGATAAAAATTTCTTCGCGCGGGCTCAGGCCGGGCAGCGGAACAAACAAGCGGCTGGCAAAAGTCGGCGACATATCCATTCTGGGCATAGTGGCCGAAAAATCGGTGTTCAACTTTTCGATTTTGTCGGCAACGAGGCTGAATATGGTTTACCGCATGGCTACGATAATCTCCGAAGGGCTTGCCGCCTGCCTGCTCGACGAGATGCAAAAGCGGGCGCGCGGAAGCGGCCTATCGGGCACGGCATAGAGCTCAAAGCCGTTCAAAATAAAGATGCTGGCATTGCAAAGAAGGCCAACATCTCTTTAAAAACGCATTGATCGAGGCATATATGCCGCCCAATTTAAAAAACACCAGATCGGCGAATGCGGGCGATCACAACATACCGCGCCATCGGCTCTGCGGGCGCGGCAGATAAAAACCCGCGCCGCCGCTGCACCTCGGACGCGGCGAAATGGCGATAAAGGCAAGCAAGAAACCCGATAAATAAGGCATATATGCGGGTGTATTTAAGTTTGCCGAAATATGCGGCGTTAATTTCGCCATATATGCCTTACAATCACATTGATCGCGGCATATATATGCTCCGATTCGATTATTTAAGCCATATATACCTATAAAATACAATAATAAAGCCATATATACGCACCAATTTAGTTGAGGCATATATGGCTGTCTTTTTAATTATTTAAGGCATATTACGCGCCAAATTTTCGGCGCATCGTATAAACTTCGGCCATCATATCTCTATTATTTTGAGGCCGAGCTTTTTTGCATAGTTCAAAGTGTAATACGTTCCGCCGCTCTTTTTGCGCAGGTAGCACACCAGCACCGAGCTGTTATCCGCCATATACCTGTCGCGGGCAAACATGCAATACCTGTTGTACCCCTCGGAAAATACCCTCTTTTCGTCGCAAAAACTCAAAATATCGGCATACCGCTCCCTGTCTGAGAACGGGAAATATTCGGCCTGACCGTCATACGGCACGCAGGCGACCAGCCTGAGGCCGTACCTTGCCTTGAATTTCAAAACCGTCTCCGCGGCGGCAAGGTCGAAGCCGCGCGCCATGCCGCAATAGAATGTCTTTATGCCGCGCCTGGCAAGCCCCTCGACGACGCGCTCCAAAAGCTGCCTGTCGAAGTCGTCTCCAAGCTCTCGGTGCCCGCTGAAGGCACAGGCGTTCTCTTTCAAAGCGGAAATTTCCTCTCTTTGCCCTGCCCGCGCGGAAACCCGGCGGGAGTGGGCCTTATTTTTCTGTAAACGGCAAGCGTCCTCGCGCCCTCGCCCTCGGGCAGCTCGTATTTTTCGGCGCACACGAGCTCCGCCCCCAAAAGCGCGGCGGCTTTTTGCGCCTCGGCGATCTCTTCGTCGGCCTCGCCCTTATATGCCACGAACGTCCCGCCGCACCTTAAAAGCGGCACGCAATATTCGAGCAGCGTGTTCAGCCTTGCCACCGCACGCGCGCAGCATACGTCGAATTTTTCGCGGAGCTCTCCCCGTGCGGCGTTTTCGGCGCGGTCGTTCAGCACCGCCATGCCGTCGAGTCCCAGCTTTTTGCAAACTTCCTCCAAAAAGCGGCACTTCTTGTTCACGCTCTCCATCAGAGTGAATTTAAGGTCGGGCCTTGCCAGCTTTAAGGGGAGGGAGGGGAACCCGCCGCCAGAGCCGACTTCGGCCACTGCGGCGCCCTCTTTAAAATATTTCTGCCCGGCCAGGCTGTCCCAGACGTGTTTTATAAAAAAATCTTTTCTCTCGGTCACGGAAGTTAAGTTGACCTTCCGGTTATAATCGATCAATTCTTCGTAAAATCTTTCAATTTTTTCTTCGAAGCCGCCCGCCGGCACGAAATCGTCTTTAAATCGCAATGTACCACCCCGCAAAGTTGATAACTTTGTTAAAAAAATTTGTTTGCTTTTATATTATATCACTATTTTTCCGCCCTTTCAACCTAAAAACTGCCTAAACGGCGCCATATTTTCGCCGTTTGAATTGTATAAAAGGTTTTCAACACCGCTCTTTATTTGTGGATAACTTCATCTTCAATGCCGTTTTTCTTACATTTTGCAAAGTTTGCTTGTTTAAGTCGGCGGCGGAACTCCATTTCCTTCTCCACACCCGCCGGCCTCTTTCAACATTTTTTAAACATATTTGTCAACTTAAAATTTTGAGTTGTCAACAGCATTGAAAGCTCATTTAACTTGCTTTTTGGCGGGCTTTTTGCTATTATATTGCTGTAATCGTTATGTCCGGCCGCGGAAAGGAAAAGTTATCCATATTTCCACAGCCCCTAATAATACTATTACCATATAAACTCTTTAATAAATAAACAATACAAGATATGTGAGGGACGTTATGAAGGTCGTTTGCGAAGGAATAAATCTTTCAGAAGCCGTTTTAAAGGTGGTAAAGGCGTGCGCCGTGCGCACCACCGTGCCCCTTTTGGAGTGCATAAAACTTGCCGCCCGCAACGACGGGCTCACCCTTTCCGCCACAGACGGCGAAATTTCCATACAAAAGACGGTCAAGGCGGAAGTTTACGAGGAGGGCGACGTTTGCGTGCCCGGCAGGTATTTTTCCGACTTCATAAAAAAGCTCGAGGACGTGCAGATAACGCTCTTCGCCGAGGGGGGAAGGATGGAGATAGCCTACGCCGACTCCCAGTCGTACATGCAGACCCTCCCCGCCGAGGACTTTCCCAACATTAGCACCGATATCAGCGAAAACAGCTTCGTAATGGAGGCCGCCGACTTAAAGAGGGTGATAAACAGCACGTCTTTCTGCTGCGCCACCGACGATTCCCGCCCCAATTTGAAGGGCTGCCAGTTTTTGGTGAGCGGCGGCAGCGTTTGCGTCACCGCGCTCGACGGGTTCAGGCTCGCGACCGTTACGGCGCCCGTAAAGTCGGCCACAGCCGAACTCAACATCATCTGCCCGGCGCGCACGCTCAACGAGATAGAAAAGATGATCCCCTCCGAAGGCGAAACGGAGATATTCGTGGCGAGGGGGATGATACTCGTCTCCGTCGACGATACCGTGCTCACTTCCAGGCTGTACGGCGGCGAATTCATCAAAAAGGAGAACATAATCCCCCGCTCGTTCTCCACGGTGGTGACGGTAGACAAGAGCGCCCTCAAAAACAGCATAGAGAGGGCGGCGATACTCGTCCGTTCCGACAAAAACAGCCTCATCATCTTCGATATTTCCTCGGGCAGGATAGAGATATCGTCCAATTCGGAAATAGGCAACGTCCAGGAGCCGGTAAAGGCCGAAACGGAGGGGCACGACGTAAAGATAGCCATGAATTCCAAATTCATAACCGAGGCGGTGTCGGCCCTCTCCGAAGAGAAGATAACGCTCTCCTTCAACAACGGAGTTCAGCCTTTCATATGCACCAATGCCGAAAATAAAGACGTTTTATATTTAATTTTACCCGTTCGCATGGCGAATAACGCTTGACTTAAATAATTTTTTGATTGTATAATACCAAATGGTATATTATGCGGCAACTGCCTTTCAGGGGCGGTCGCCGCGGTCGCCTTATAAAATAAGGCCCGCAGAAAGATAAAAAACCCCAAAGGAGGATAGAAATGAAAAGGACGTACCAGCCCAAAAAGCGCCAGAGGAGCAAAGTTCACGGTTTCAGAAAGCGCATGGCTTCCAATGCAGGAAGAAAGGTTCTTAAAAGAAGAAGGAACAAGGGCAGAAAGCATCTTTCCGCTTAAAGCGCGCGCGGCGGCTCTTTCCGCCTGAAAAAAACGGCGAAGAGGCGGTACGCGGCGCCCGCCGGCCTGTGCGCCGCCCTTTTTTTCCGTTAAACGGAGAGCGCGGTTTTGCGCGCCCCTGTTTGCGCGGGGGTGTGGCATGAAATATTTGAGACTGAAAAAGAATACCGACATCCAAAAACTTTTCAAAAAGGGGAAGAGGGCGTTCTGCGGCGGGCTCTCTGCGGTGTACGCTCCCTCGCCCGAGCTCAAGATGGCGGTCATAGTATCAAAAAAGCACGGCAAGGCGGTTAAGCGCAACCGCGTAAAACGGCTGCTCAGGCAGGCTTTTTTTAATACGTGCGGCAACATACCTTTTGCCTGCGCGGTGGCGCTCGTTCCCAAAGCGGCTGAGAGCTATTCGCTGAAATCGTTCGAAAAGTGGCTGTGCGGCATATACAAAAAGATGTAATGAGAGAGCGCGCAAAAAAAATTTACAAAAAGCTGAGGCGCACGGTGTTCAGGCCGTATATAAAGATGCTGTGCATGCGCCTCATAGTGTTTTATCAGCGCTACCTTTCCCGCGGGACGTGCATGTTCACTCCCACTTGTTCGGAATATACCCTCCGCGCGATAAACAACAACGGCGTTATAGCGGGGATAGCGCTCGGCTTGTGGCGCATTTTGCGCTGCAACCCCTTTACGAGGGGCGGCTACGATCCCGCTCCCGAAAATTTTTTTAAGGTAAGGTGGGTGCTTTAGCCCAGTACGAGTATCAAAATGAATTTATTGGCAGCAATTTCGGGCGTTTCGGAAAATTTTATCGATTTCATGGTAAAACAGCTCGACGCCATTCCGCTAAACTGGATAGGAGACATAATAAAGGCGCTGGTAGAGGGCGTCGGCATAACCGCCGTCGGAATAGTCATCTTTACCCTCGTTTTAAAGACGATAGTGCTCCCGCTCGACGTATTCTCCAAATTCAAAACAAAAAAGCAGTCGCTCATAATGGAGCGCATGCGCCCGCAGATGGAAAAGCTGCAAAAGCAGTACGCCAACGACAAAAACATGTACAACCAGAAGGTGATGGAGCTGTATAAAAAGAACGGCTATTCCATGATGGGCATCTGCCTTCCCACGCTTGTGTCGCTGGTAATATTCATGATAGTGTTCAGCCAGTTCTCCACCTATTCGCAGTACGCCAACCTCGAGCTGTACCGCGGCATGGTAGACGCATACAACGGCGTGGCGCAGCAATATGTATACGACGAAGAAGAAGAGGGGAGCGAGGGCTTTCTCCTCGAGACCGAAAACAGCGACGGCCAGGTGGCTTACCGCATAAATTTCGACAGGTTCGAAACTTATTACACGAAACACATGCAGCCGGAGATAGATCCCGAATACGAAGAATACGTGAGCGGGTTTGCCGGCTCCGACGGCGTGCTTACCGAAAACGACATGTTCAGGGCGGTAAAGGAATACGTGGCCGAGGGCGCCCGCCGCGAATCGGCGGACTATTATCACGAAAACAAGCAGGGCTTCATATGGGTGGGGAACATATGGTATCCCGACTCCATGCTCAACAAAGAGGTGCCCACGTTCGAAAAATTCGTGTCCTCTCTCTCGCGGGCTTCCAATCTGGCCAACTACGAAGATTCGTATAACGAGGTGACGGCGAACCTTTCGAAGGAGAAGGACACCTACAACGGTTATTTCGTGCTCATCGTAGTGGCGATAGGCATGATGTTCCTTTCGCAGTTCTTTTCGATGCGGATGCAGAAGGGCATGAACGAGCTGGGCACGGTAGACGGCAGCGGCAAAAAGACCAACAAATACATGCTCATAATAATGCCTATAATATACGGCTTTTTCTCGTTCTTCTACAGCGCGGCGTTCTCTATATACATGATAGTCAACACCACATACAGCTTTCTCACCACGCTTATAGTGAACAAGGCGCTCGACGTAAAGTTCAAAAAATTAGAGGAGAGCCGCGAGCTCGAAAAATATCTCAGAAAGCCCCAAAAACAGGAAAAGACGAAAAAAGCAAAATAATGATCGCCGTCAACAGGTGATAAGGAGAAATAGAATGGAAGAAAACATGCAGAACGTATTCACCGGCAAAACGGTGGAAGAGGCCGTGGAAGAGGGCCTCAAATTCCTCGGCATAACTGCCGACGAAGCCGAGATAGAGGTGCTCGAAGAGGGCAAGAGGAAGCTGTTCGGCTCCGTAAAGGCCAAGGTGAGGGTGACCAAAAAGGCCGGCGACGGCGAAAGGGCACAGGAATTTATCGACGGGCTCCTCAAAATTCTTAAGATACCCGCCTTCAGCGAAGTGGTGTCGGACGGCGACAAGATAGAGATAGAGATAAAAACGACGAACACTTCCGCGGTGATAGGCCGCCGCGGCGAGGTGCTCGACGCCATCCAGTGCATAGCAGGCGCCGTGGCGAACATCGGCAGGGACGAATACCGCAGGGTATCGGTCGACTGCGAAAATTACCGCGCCCAGCGCGAGGATAAGCTCAAGGCCGTGGCCGTGGCAAAGGCCGCCAAGGCTGTGGAGAGGAAGAGGCGCGTCGCTCTGGAGCCCATGAGCCCCTACGAACGCCGCGTGGTCCATTCCGCGCTCGCCTCCAACGAAGAGGTGACTACCGTCTCCGAGGGCAAGGAACCCCTCCGCAGGGTGGTGATAATACCCAAAAACGAAGCTCCCTACGAGCGCCGCGAGCGCTCGTTCAACAACCGCGGCGGCAGGCAGTTCAACCGCGACAAGCGCGAGGACGACCGCGAACGCCCCTACGGCAACCGCGGAGGCAGGCAGTTCAACCGCGACAGGCGCGACGGCGACCGCGAGCGCGACAGGCGCGACCGCGGCGAAAGGCCGGCAAGGCCTCCCCGCAGCTCGGCGCCCCGCGGCAAAAAGCAGATATATTTCGGCACGTACCTCGGCAATTCGGGCGCGGGCAAGGGCGATTCCCCTGCAGAGACCGTCGGCGAGGATACCGAAAAAGAGTAAAAATTTATATAAGGCCGCCGCGCGAGCGGCGCTTTGAGGGAAGGTTTTCGGCTCAACACTTCCTTAAAAAAACCGAAGGAGAAAGACGGGTCAAGCATCCGGCTTGCAGAGGGACGGTTTTTTGCCGCCCCTCTTTTTTTGTCCCGCCCGTGAAGCGGCGCGCCGGCGCGCGTTTATGCGGGGAGGGGCGGTCAGGCGGCGTGCTGCGCCGTGGCCCGTAAAAAAACAATGAGGCAACTTTTAAAGACGATAGCAAACGACTTTTCGCATTGGAACGCGAAGACGATCTGCCGCGCGGGCGTTATAGCGGCGCTGTATGCGGCGGTGACCTGGGCGTTCGGCATAGGCGGAGGCATAGCCTACGGCCCCTTTCAGGTGCGTCCCACGGAGGCGCTCACCGTTCTGCCGCTCTTCTTTCCCGAAAGCGTGCCCGCGCTGTATATAGGCTGCATGCTGGCGAACGCCGCCTCCCTCTACGGCGCGCCCGACATCTTTCTCGGCAGCCTCGCCACGCTGTTCGCCGCCTTCTTCACGTACCTGTGCGGCATAGTCATCAGAAACGACGCGCTCAAAGTGGCGATAGGCGGCATTTTCCCCGTCGTTCTCAACGCCTTAATAGTGCCCGCCGTGTGGATACTCGCCGACATGCCCGACGTCGTTTACTGGGCTTCCGCGGGCTCTACGGCGCTCACTGAGGCGGTGTGGGTATACGCGCTCGGCGTGCCCCTCTTTTTTGCCCTGCGCGGCCTGAGAGAGCGCGGAGTGAGGGCTTTTACCTCTCCCGCGCGCTCGTCCTCTACGGCGGGCGGAAAAGGCCGCGGCGGAGAGAGCGGAGGCGGCAGATAGCCGCGCGCAGGGGCGTCTTTTTACGGGAAAAGAGAAAAATTTAAAAAAGGTATTGAAAAGCGGCGATTTTGTATTATAATATAGATACAACATCGCGACCGGAGGACATGATGAAGGGACTTAAAATAGTGATATGCGGCTTCGGCATGCTGTTCACCGCGCTTTTTTGCCTGCTCGCAAGCAGGACGTATGCCGCGGGGCTCACGTTCGGGATACTCTTTCTCATAGTGGGTTTCGCCCTTATGGTGCTCGGACTGTTCGTAAACGATTCTTTTTCCGATCTCAAGTCGTTGAAGCCTTCGGAAAAAGCTCCCGAAAAGCCCGAACGCAAGCCGGCGGAGAGCAAAAAGCCCGCCGAGGACAAGGAAAAAGCGGGCAAGTAAAAAAGGCTCGCAAAAACGCGCCGCACAAGACGAAAGAGGCGCGCGCCCGTTCATGGGCGCGCGCCTTCGGCTTTAAAACGGGCGACGGCCGCACAGGACGGGCCGCAGACGTGTCCGCACGTTTTCGGGCGAAGAAAAGCCCCGCGGGAACTTCCCGCGGGGCTTTTCTTATTGCCGCTCTATATCACTTTTATATTTTATATTAATTTATATTTTTTCCCTTACGGCCGCCGCCGCGCTCCGCGGCATGACGGCTTCACGCAAATTTACACGGGGTTTTTGCGGGGGCGGCCCCTGCCGCGCTTTACCTGCGGAACTTCCGGCTGCTGGGCCTTTTTGCCCGAACCGGGTTTCCTGCCGCGTTTTTTGCCCGTATATGCGGGCTTTTCCTCTGCTTCGCCGCTCTCGGCCGCGCCGCCTGCGGCGGCGCAGTTGGCCTTCAGCGCGGAAAGGCAGTCCCAAAGCTCTTTGGGTATCCTGTCGCCGATGGATTCGGTGTAGTAGCCCTCGAGCTCCTTCGCCTCATAGCTCCAGCGCGCCTCGTCCACTTCGAGTATGCCCTTCAGGTCGTCCAGGCCGAACTTGTGACCGGGCGCTATCTCGTAGTCGAGTTCGGAGATGTCGATGTCCTCGGCGTTGGGAACGTAGCCTATAGCCGTCTCCCTTGCGCCCACCGAATCTTCGCAGCGCTTCAATATCCATTCCAGAACGCGCATGTTGTCGCCGAAGCCCGGCCATATGAAGTTCCCGTCCTTGTCCTGACGGAACCAGTTCACGTTGAATATCTTGGGCGGGTTTTTAACTATCTTGCCCATGTCTATCCAGTGTTGCCAGTAGTCGCCCATGTGGTAGCCCGCGAAGGGTTTCATCGCCATGGGGTCGTGGCGCAGCACGCCCGTCGCGCCGGTCGCGGCGGCCGTCGTCTCCGACGACATCGCCGAGCCCACGAACACGCCGTGGTTCCAGTCCCTCGACTGATAAACGAGGGGGGTGGTGGTTGCCCTTCTGCCGCCGAAGATTATGGCGGAGAGGGGCACGCCGTTGGGGCTTTCGAATTCGGGCGAAATGCAGGGGCAGTTCTTTGCGGGTGCGGTAAAGCGCGAATTGGGGTGCGCCGCGCAGGTGGATTTATCCTTCTTGTTGCACTTTGTGCGATCCCAGGGCTTGCCCGTCCAGTCTATGCAGTGTTCGGGCAGGTCTTTATTGAGCCCTTCCCACCACACGGTCATGTTGTCGGTGTCGAGTGCGACGTTGGTGAAGATCGTTCCCCTCTTGGTCGCCGCCAGGGCGTTGGGATTGGAGTGCTCGTTGGTGCCGGGAGCAACGCCGAAGAATCCGTTTTCGGGGTTTACAGTCCAAAGTCTGCCGTCGGCGCCCACTCTTATCCATGCAATGTCGTCGCCCACGCACTCAATTTTATATCCCTTTTCAAGGTAGTGTTTGGGGGGTACGAGCATGGCGAGGTTGGTCTTGCCGCAGGCGGAAGGGAACGCCGCCGCAACGTATTTCTTCTGACCGTCGGGATAGGTTACTCCGAGGATGAGCATGTGTTCCGCCATCCAGCCCTCGTTTTTGCCGAGGTAGGAAGCTATGCGCAGGGCAAAGCACTTTTTGCCCAGAAGCACGTTGCCGCCGTAAGCCGAGTTTACCGAAATAATGGTGTTGTCCTCGGGGAAATGCATTATATAGCGGTTGTCGGCGTCGACGTTGCATTTTGCGTGGAAACCTTTAATAAAATCTCCGTCGGGGCCGATAGCCTTCAAAACGCTTTCGCCCACGCGGGTCATTATGTTCATGTTTAAAACTACATAAATGGAGTCGGTTACTTCAATGCCGTAGCGGGCAAAAGGCGAACCGACTACACCCATGGAGTAGGGTATAACGTACATAGTTCTGCCCTTCATGGAGCCGCGGGCGATTTCGGATGCGAGTTCATACGCCTGTTTGGGATCCATCCAGTAGTTTACGGGACCTGCGTCGTCCTTGTCTTTGGTGCAGATAAAGGTTCTGTCCTCAACGCGTGCAACGTCGTTCACCTTTGTTCTGTGCAGGTAGCAGTCGGGCAGAATGCTCTGGTTGAGCTTTATAAGCTCGCCCGATTTAACGGCCTCTTTCCTCAACTCGTCAAGCTGATCAAGCTCGCCCGTAATCCACACGATGTTGTCGGGCTGGGCAAGTTCGGCGCTCTCTTCAACGAAGCCGAGTACTTTCTTGTTCTTGGTAAGTGCCATATATAAATTCTCCTTTAAGAATGTATTGCAAAGGTCAAAGGGGCAAAAATATTTGCTTTTTGCCCGATATTTATCGTCTCCCGTATAAAAGTATACCAAAATTTGCGCGGTATTGCAACAAAATGAACGCGTT
Source organism: uncultured Clostridia bacterium (assembly GCA_944354725.1). Taxonomy (GTDB): domain Bacteria; phylum Bacillota; class Clostridia; order Christensenellales; family Borkfalkiaceae; genus Coproplasma. Next base: position 194 of record CALVQA010000018.1, on the reverse strand, counting down.
TGCCCTGTTTTTTTCGCGCCGCGCTCAATTCGTGCGGCGCGAAAGTCATGTTGCGCATCTGAGGGGTGGGGGAGAGTCCACCCCTGTCATTTCGACCGAAGCACACGAAGGTGTGCGAAGCGGAGAAATCTATCAGTAAAGCAGTAATAAGGAATAGATTTCTCCACTCGCTATCGCTCGGTCGAAATGACATA
>CALVQA010000017.1 GCA_944354725.1 uncultured Clostridia bacterium | reverse complement strand
TTGCTTTTGCGTCCGCTCCTCGTAAAATTGTTCAGGCGCAAAAAACAGGGACCGGAGGCGGCCGCTTCGCTTCCTGGCGGGGCGGGAGCCGAGAGCCGCGGCGGCGAAAATGTTTGAACGTCGGCTTTGACCGATTTATGGATACGGGATAGGACCGTGCCCTCGGCGGGTTTTCCGCCGAGGGCACGGTCGTTATTTTCCGCCGCCCTGTTTGGGCGCGGTCATCGCTTCGGTATAATGTTTGAACACGGCATCTATCGCGCCGTCTTCGCGCACGCGGCCGCCGTCTATCCATATGGCGCGCGTGCAGTAGCGCTTGACGGCCTCCCCGTGCGAAACTATGAGGAACGTAAGCCCCTTCGCGCGGAGCTCCGCAAGTTTGGCGTGGCATTTTTTGTTGAATGCGATGTCGCCCACGGCGAGAATCTCGTCGATGAGCAGTATCTCCGATTCCATGCACACCGCTATCGAAAAGCCCAGCCTTGCCATCATGCCCGCGGAGTATGTTTTTATGGGCGAATATATAAATTCTCCGAGTTCGGAAAATTCCACTATCTCGTCGAATTTTTCGTCGATCTCCTTTTTTGTGTAGCCGAGTATGGCGGCGTTGAGGTAGATGTTCTCCACGCCCGTGGCGTTGCCGTCGAAGCCCGCCCCGAGGCGCAGCAGCGGCGTTATGCGGCCGTATATCTCCGCGCTGCCGCCCGTCGGTTTGAGTATGCCCGAAACTATCTTCAAAAGCGTGCTCTTGCCCGCGCCGTTGCGGCCTATCACAGCCACGGCTTCGCCGCGGTGCACGTCGAAACTTACGCCCTTCAGGCATTCGAACTTTTTCTTTTTGAGTTTGTTTTTGAATGCACGCACGACCAGCTCTTTGAGCGAATTCACGCTCACTTCGTATTTGTTGAACTGCATCGTGACGTCGCGCACGCTGAGCACTACGTCGCTCTTGGTTCCGTCCATGACGCCACCTTAAAGATTTGCCGCTATCTTGTTGCGCATCGCTTCGAGGAAGGCCCAGCCTATCGCGAGCGCCGCCGCGGCGAAGATGTACATGGCGAGCAGCGAGGGCTCCGCCGAGGAAAAGGATATGCCTATGGCGGGATAGCCGCCCCTGAAAAATTCCCTGAACCCCTCGACGTAGTGGTACATCGGGTTGAAGACCATCACTTTGGAGACGAGCTCGCTGTTGAGCGCGTCCACCGAATAAAACAGCGGGGTGAGGTATGTCCACAGCGTTAAAAGAACGCCGTAAATGTGCTTTATGTCGCGGAAGAATACGTACAGCGCGCTCAGGAAGTAGGATATCCCGAGCGAAAATACCGTAACGGCGGGCAGGACGGCTATCGAAAGCACTATCTGCCACGAAAAAACGTAGTGCGGCCCGCCGAACACGGGCAGCGCGCGGAAGCCGGCCACGAGCAGCAGCGCTATGAACGAGAAGCCGAACGTCACCAGCGCGGAGAGCACGTTGGCGGTGGGGAATATCTCTATCGGCACGCGCGTTTTTTGCAGCATGTCGGACTGCCCCACCAGGCAGGTGAGCGAGCTCGACGTGGAGGCGCGCATTATGTTGAACACGACGTTGCCCGCCAGTATATACACGGGATAGTCGAGCCCGTCGGTGTGCCTGCCGAACAGGGCGGAGAACACGAACGCCATGACTATCATGTTGAGGAGGGGATTGAGCACCGTCCACAGCACGCCTATAAACGAGCGGTAGTATTGGTTTTTTATGTTTCGCCGCACAAGCAGGCGCAGCAGATACATCCTCTGCCCTATATTTGCGTTTAACGTTTTCATCTCTCTCCGTGTTCGTATGCGTCCGTCCGCATCTTTGCCGCTCCGCATACGGCGTTTTCGTAGAATTCGGGGAGCGTGCGCGCCCCGAGCGCGATATCGTAGCCTGAGGCCTCGAACCGGCCGCGCACGTCGTAAAAGCGCACGGGCGGCTGCCTCATGGCCTCCGCCCACGCGACTTCGTCGTCGGGCAGGAAGGTGCAATGGCCGGTTATGTCGGCTTCCTTCGGCACGTTCGTCGAGAGCAGGCACCTAAGTCCCGCCGCCTGGGCCTCTATGGCCGACATCCCGAGCCCCTCGTAGCGGGATGGCAGGCAGAACACGTCGGCCGCCTTATACCACGGCGCGGGGTCGCAAGGAGGCACCATGAGCACTTTTTGCGCTATGCCGAGCTCTTCGGCCATGCCGAGGAGACGCTCCTTTTGGCTGCCGTCGCCTACGAGCGCGAGCGTCATGTCTTCGCCCTCGGAGGCAAGCGCGAACGCCCTTAGCAGCAGCGGCAGGTTTTTTTGGTATTCGAACCTGCCCGTATATAACACCGTTTTGCCGTGCAGGCCGAGTGAAGCCCTCGTTTCGGCGCGGGCCCCGTCGTCGCAGTAAAACCGCTCCGCCTCTATGGCGTCGGTTATCACCGCGGCATCCTTTGCGCGCCTGCCGAATATGTTCTCTGCCGCGTACCTGCTGCATGCCGCAAGGTGCGTGGCATAACTCGCCGCGAACGGCCTTAAAATGCGTTTTGCGAGCAGATGGTCGCCGCCCCGTTCTACCGTGCTGTGGGCATGGCATATGCGCACGGGCACGCCCGCGCGGGCGGCCGCGAACAGCGCGAACGGCGAAAGGGTGGTCAGGTGGGAGTGCACGGCGTCGTATTTGCCCTCGCGGCATACCGCGGCGAGCCGCGCCGTTGCCTTTACAAAGTTTTCGGTAAAGGGGCGTATGTAAAACACGCGCGCGTCGGGCAGGACGTCGGCGATCTGCCCGTCGAAGGGCGAGGGGCCGTAGGTGACAAAGTCGAAGTGCAGGCGCGAAAAGTCGGTATGCCTGCAATAATTGAGTAAAAAAGAGGCAACGCCGCCGAGGCGAGCGTTGCCTGCAATCTGCAAAACTCTTATTTTTCCGTCATGCATGCCGCTCATTTCTCCATTTCGCAAAAAACGGGCTATGCCGTTTTAACGGTGGGCTTTTTGCTCCTGCCCGCCCTGCCGGAGGGCACGACGCCGAAGTTCAGGCAGGTCTGCCTGCTCAGCCTGGCACCGCGCGATCGGGCTTCGGCCCTCTCGTAGTCGTCCTTGGTGACCCTCGTAAGGAGCCTGCGCTCGCCGATAAACAGCAGCGCTATCGTCCTGAATATTATGGCAAGATCCATCGCGGGCGAGGCGTTCATGGCATAACAGGCGTCGTAATATTTGCGCGCCTTTATGGTGAGGTAGCCGTTGCCGTGCACCTGCGCCAGCCCCGTGAGGCCGGGACGGGCTTCGAATTTGACGAGCTCCCATGTCTCGTATTCGTCGTCGTAGTCGTGCAGCAGCGGGCGCGGGCCTATGAAGCACATCTCGCCCTTTAAAATGTTTATAAGCTGGGGCAGCTCGTCTATTTTCAGCCTGCGTATCACCCTGCCGACCTTGGTGAGGTTGGGGTTGTCGCCCTTTATCACGGGGCTGTGCTTGTCGAATGCGACGTTGCCGCTCTTCATGGAGCGGAATTTGTAGCAGAAAAAGCTGTTGCCGTATTGGCCGGTGCGGCTCTGCTTTATGAACACCTTGCCGCCGTCCTCTGCCTTGACGGCTATCGCGACCGCCGCAAACAGCGGAGCGAGCAGGATGAGCGCGCACAGCGCCAACACAAAATCTGCCGCGTACTTCAAGTTCAAATAAATTCTGGTCAACATTTCTTCACTGTAAGGGTCTCGCCGCCCGTTGCGGCGGGCAGGCGCGCGGAGCCTTCGGCTCCCGAAATCAAGAATGCAATAATTATACTTTATCGTATCCCGATTTACTACCTTTTATATTATGAAAAAATGTTAACCCGTAAAAGTGAAAGCTGTATACACTGCTTTATTAAATAATAACGTAAACGGTGTGAAAATCCTGTAATTATTTTTCAATAAAGAACATTCTGCGCCAATTTTCGGCCGAATACATCTTCTGCTCGTTTTCGCGGTAATCTTTTCTGAGCTTGCGGTAGCAAAAGAGCATGCCGAAAAATACCTTGTAGGCCTCGCGGCGCAGCCTTCTGCGCCTTTTGGTGTCGAGGCGGAAAACATATCCCCGCCCGCTCTCTCTTTCGAGGTGCACCACGGTGCGCTTCAAAAAACAATCGCTCGCCCGCGGGAAGCCCGCGTCGGTGACGCCCGCTTTATCGGAGAACGCGAAGGCGGGCAGGTAGTTTTCCAAAAACATCAAAAAGCATGCCGCAAGGCTGTGCCGCTTTTGGCTTTTGGGCTGTTTAAGCCGAGGCTGGCCGCCGCACAGCTTGCATATCTCGTCCTCGGGGAGAGGGGAAGGGGCGCCCGCGCGCAGGCGCTCGTTGAGCCTTGCGGGGTCGGCGGAGGTGAAAAATTTATATCCGCCCGTAAAGTCGCGGTACGCCGCGCAGATGAGCTCCGCGCAGTCGTAGTTTTTGAGCGTGAGGTTTTTGAATATGAAGTAGGCGAACCTTATCGCCGCTTTCAGGGCGCCCGAACGGGAGCGGAGCGCCGCGACGACCGCCCCGTTGCGCTTGATGTAATATTCGAGCGTGCCGTTGTATTTGTTTTTGAAATCGCTGTGCCACACGGCGATCCCGCTCGAGAGGATAAACCGCTCGGCGGCGCGCAGCCCGTATTCCACGTCGTCGCCCTTTATGAAGAAGGGCATGGGCAGGCCGTGTTCGGGCACGCAGGAGGCGGGCATGCAGCAATACCACCAGGCGTTGTAGTTCGGTTCGGGCGCATGCGCGTTTTTTAAAAGCGAAGCCGTTTCGCGCATGTCGAGCCCGCCGTTTATCGAGCGGAACATCAGCCCGTCGAACCTGCCGCCGAATTCGTATTGAACGGTCGGCTCTTCGAGGACGAGCATCGCGCCGCCTACGGACGCCCCGGCATGCTCCCGTTCGAGCGCCGCCAGAAGGCGCCATGTGCGCTTTATCACCGAAAAATCCAAACGTATGTCGTCGTCGGTCAGCAGCATGTGGGTAAACCCGCCCGCCCTGTCGGCTTCGTACATGCCGCGGGCAAACCCGCCCGAACCGCCGAGGTTGCGGTTTTTTATCACGTCGTAAAAGCCCTTGCCCGCGGGAAGGGTGCCGGCGTTGTCCACCACGAACACGTGCAGCCTCGCCGCCCATTCCGGTTCGCGGGAGAGCGCTTCGCGCAGCATGGCGAGGTTGCGCTCCACAAAGCTCTCGCGGCGGTAGGTGCAGATTATGATTGCCATGCGCGGGTAGCGTTTTTCCTCGCCCTCGCACGACCAGTCGCCGCCGTATATTTTGCAGCCGCCGGCGCTCTCTATCTCGAAAAACGTATAGCCGCCCGCCTTGGGAAAGGCAAACGGCACGGAGGCGTCGCCTTCGCAGTCGAGGCTCGCCACGGGTACGCGCGCGCCGTTTTTTTTGCGCCAATACACGTCGGCCCTGTAGCGCCCCTTTGCGCGCAGGTTCAAAACGGCCTTATTTACGCCGCAGTATTCGCGGTAGGTGTCGTGCGGCAGCAGGTTGAAATACGTTTCGAAAGAGGCCGTCCCGTTTATGTAGACGGACCCGCCCGCGGCGCTGTACGCGGCGTTCTTTATAAACAGTTGTTCCGCCCCGGATATCGTGTTCCCGAGCGTAATCTCAAACAGTATCACGTCAACATTATATCACGCGCTTTTCAATAAAGCAATACATTTGCCGCGGGGCGTCGCGGCTGCGCGCGTGCTCACTTGCCCAATTGTTCGTTTACGCAGTCGAGCGCGGCCGCTATCACTTTGTCCATGTCGTAATATTTGTACTGGCCCAGCCTGCCGCCGAATATCACGTCCTTCTCTTTGTCTGCGAGCGCCCTGTATTTTTCGTACAGCGCGTTGTTTTTTTTGTCGTTCACGGGGTAGTAGGGCTCGTCGCCTCTCTTCCACGCGGCGGGGTATTCTCTGGTTATGTAAGTCACGGGGCTCGTAGCCTTTTCAAAGTGTTTGTGCTCTATTATGCGCGTGTAGGGCACTTCGCGTTCGGTGTAGTTCACGACGGCGTTGCCCTGGTGGTTCTCCTCTTCCAGGCGCTCCGTTTCAAAGCGGAGGGAGCGGTATTCCAGCTCGCCGAACCTGTAGCCGTAATATTCGTCTATCATGCCGGTGAACACCGTCTTTTCGGCTATATCGGGGTTTTGCGCTTTGAATTGCGAATACTCGCAGCCGAGCCTTACGTCGATGCCCTCCAAAAGTTTCTGCGCGAGCAGCGTGTATCCGCCTTCGGCTATGCCCTGATACCTGTCGTTGAAATAGTTGTTGTCGTATGTAAAGCGCAGCGGCAGTCTCTTTATTATGAACGCGGGCAGCTCCGCGCAGCTTCTGCCCCACTGCTTTTCGGTGTAGCCCTTTATAAGCTTTTCGAACACGTCCCGCCCCACGAGCTTAAGCCCCTGTTCTTCGAGGTTTTTCGGCTCGCCTATGCCGAGCTCGGCTATCTGGCCGTCTATCTTCGCCTTGGCCTCCGCGGGGGTGACCACGCCCCACATCTTCGAAAAGGTGTTCATGTTGAACGGCAGGTTGTAGAGCTCGTCTTTATAGCGCGCTATCGGCGAATTCACGAAGTTGTTGAAGGTGACGAACCCGTTCACGTACCGCCATATCCGCTCGTCGGAGGTGTGGAATATGTGCGCGCCGTATACGTGTATGTTTATCCCGTCTTTGTCTTCGGTGTATATGTTGCCGCCGATGTGGGGGCGCCTGTCTATCACGAGGCACTTTTTGCCCGCTTTTTCGGCCTCGTGCGCGAATACGCACCCGAAGAGCCCCGCCCCGACTATCAGATAATGGTATTTTTTCATTGGTTGCTCCCAAGTTGAGTTTTTCAGTCTTTTTGCGCGATCTTTTTGGCAAGGATGAGGGCAAGTTCCGCCGCCGCCTCCTTGGGCGTTATGTTCGACGTGTTTATGCACAGGTCGTAATTGGTCCTGTCGCCCCATTTCCTGCCGGTATAGAACGAGTAGTATTTTGCGCGCTCCTTGTCTATTTTAAGGATATGGCGGCGCAGCGCCGAATCGGACATGTGCTCGTGTTCGGGCGCCTTCGTGCGGCAGCGCGCTATGCGCGAGGGCATGTCGGAATACACGAATATGCGCAGCGGGTGCATGTCTTTGAGTATCCTGTCGGCGCACCGCCCCACTATCACGCAGTCGGATTTTTCCGCCATTTCGCGTATTATGTTCTGCTGTTCGTTGTAAACGGAGAGAGTCTGCTCCACGATCGGGTCGGTGAGCGGATAAAACGACCTGCCCGTCGTTATGGGGAAGGGCATGTATGGCTTGTGTTCTATTATGCCGTGCACGTATTCCTCCGAAAGCGAGGTGCGCTTTGCTATCTCCGTAACTATTTCGCGGTCGTAATAAGCGATCTGAAGGTCCTCGGAGAGCCTTCTGCCGAATTCGCGGCCTCCGCTGCCGAATTCGCGGCCTATGGTAACTATTATCCTGTCCATAAAGTATTCCTCCTCGTCATCCCGGGCGGCGTCCCGCGTTTTTGCCCGCCTCGGGTATATATTCAATGATACCACGCTTCGCCCGTGCAGTCAACAGCTAATTTGCGCGCGGGCAAAACTTGCCGCGCAAGATTTAACCTAAAATTCACATTGTTCTCGCGTCAAATTTAAATTGGCGGTTTATATTATAACTGCAAGGGCGGGAAAGCCCTGTGCGACAGGAGACGGGCTATGGTGCTTGGCGGAAACGGCGACGCGTCCGAAGAGAGGACTTCTCTCGGCGGAGGAAAGTATAAAATAACTTTTTACAGGAATTCTTCCGGCGCATGCAAAAAGGCCGAAGCCACCGAGGCCATCGTCCATTATCACGACGCCGAGGGCACGCTGGTGAACTGCGAATACCGCAGGTTTTCCGGCAGGCACCCGGCATGACGGAGCTCATACCGCGCGATACCGCGAACAACACATAAAATTTCCCCTCCAAAAATACCCGCGGGCAGGCCGTAAGGCCCGCCCGCGGGTATTTTTTTGCGAAAATTGTTTACAATCGGGCCGTGCGGTTGTATAATGGTTGTTAAGTTACAATCTTTTTCGGGCGGGTGGTCGTTTTGTCGGCGAAAAAACTTTCCAAAAGAGCCGTCGCCGCCATTGTTTCGGTGGCGGGCGCGGCGCTCCTTATCAGTGCGCTGCTCATAATAAACATCTTTTACCCGCTCAGATATTTCACGGCGTATATAGTCGGGCGCGAACGCCCCGCCGAGGACGAGTTCTCGCTTACCGTGCTCGACGTCGGCCAGGCCGATTGCGCCGTGGCCTGCCTCCCCGGCGGGAAGACGTTGCTCGTCGACGGAGGCGACGGCGCCTACCTGAACACTTTGAAGATACTTACCGAATTGAACCGCAGGGACATAGATTTCATCGACTACGTGGTGTGCACTTCCGTGGACGACGAGTATTGCGGCGGGCTGGGCGAGATATTGCGCAACAAGGCCGTCGGCGCAGTGTTCATGCCGTGGTGCGCCAACAGGCGCGTCACCGACGGGTTTGCCGACCTCGTGTCTGCGGCGGAAGAGCTCGGTGTCCGCACGGAGATAGCCGAATACGGCGCGGGCGTGGACGCGGGCGACTTCTTTTTCACCTTTCTTTCGCCCGCCATGCACGGCAGCCCCGATTCGGAGTATGCCGACCTTAATTCCGACCCGAGCGCGGAGAACATCGCGGCCGCTTCGGCGGTGATGTGGCTGGAGTACGCGGGCGCGGGGATGGTCTATGCCGGCGGTACTTCGGGCGAAAAACTTTCGGAAATAGCCGATGCGTACCTTCTGACGGAGAGCATCGGCGATCCCGACGGTTACTTTACGTTTTGCGGGCACGAAATAGAGCTTTCGGCGTGCGCGGCATACAAGGCGGCGGGGCACGCCTCGCCGGACAGCCGTTCCGCGGAGTTCGTTTCGCTCATATCGCCCGAATATTCCTTTATCTCCGTGGGCGAAAACAACGGTTCGGGCTGTCCGTCGGTAGCGGTCATGGCCGACCTCTATGCCTGCGGCGAGGTGTTTATCACCATGTACGACGGCGACATAACCTTCACCGTCGGCGCGGACGGGGATTGCTCCGTCGCGTGTGCGGGAAACTGAAAATCCAAGGAGAACGTTATGAGACTTACGACCGCGGGCGAGTCGCACGGCAGGGCGCTCGTCGGGATAATAGAGGGCCTGCCCGCAAACCTCGCCATAGACGTCGCCGCGATAGACGGCGACCTCAAGCTGCGCCAGGGCGGCTACGGCAGGGGCGGCAGGCAGAAGATAGAGAGCGACAGGGCGGAGATACTCAGCGGCGTGCGCAACGGGCTCACGCTCGGCAGCCCGCTCGCCTTTATGATAGTAAACGCCGACTATAAAAACTGGGAGCGCGTGATGGGCGCGGGCGAATGCGATACTTCGCAGCGCAGGCTCACCGCCGTGCGCCCCGGCCATGCCGACCTTACGGGCCTTATAAAGTTCGGGCAGACGGACGCGCGCAATATACTCGAGCGCGCCAGCGCGAGGGAGACGGCCGTGCGCGTTGCCGCGGGCGCCGTGGCGAAACAGTATCTCGCCGCCCTCGGCGTGAGCGTGAGCGGGTACGTTAGGAGCGTTTGCGGCGTGGAGGACGCGGCCGAATATCCGTTCGAAAAACTTGCCGAGGCGAAGTCGCATCCCCTGTTCATGCTCGACCAAGAGGCCGAGCGCGCCGCGTGCGGGCTCATCGACAGGTTGAAGGAGGAGGGCGACACCGCGGGCGGCGTCATCGAAATACGCATACACGGTTTAAAGAGCGGTTTCGGCAGCTGCATGACGTACGGCGAAAAGCTCGACGCGCGCCTTGCCGGCGCGCTCATGAGCGTGCAGGCCGTTAAGGGCGTGGAAACGGGCATGGGGTTTGCCGCGGCAAAGCTGCCCGGCAGCCGCGTGCACGACGAGATATTTTACGAAAACGGCAGGTTCGTCCGCCATACAAATAACGCGGGCGGCATAGAGGGCGGCATGAGCAACGGCGAGGACATAGTGCTCCGCGCCGCCATGAAGCCCATACCCACACTGATGCGCGGGCTGCGCACCGCGGACTTCGCTACCAAAGAGGCGTGCAGGGCGGCGGGCGAGCGCAGCGACGTGGCCGCCGTATGCGCGTGCGAGATAATTCTGGAGGCCGTTGCCGCGTTCACGGCGGCGCAGGCCGTTGCGGAGAGGCTGGGAGGCGACGACATGAAACAGGTCGTCGCGCGGTATGAGGAGCTCGGCAGGGCATGAAGAAACTCGATATAAAAACGCCCTCCTGCGAGAGCACCGTTTGGTGCGGGGAGGGAGCGCTCGCAAAGGTGTTGCCCGAAGCGCTCGAAGGAAGACAGATATTCACCGTTACCGACTCAAACGTGTATGAGCTCTACCGCGAGCTCGTTTCGCGCGAGCTTGCGCCGCGCGGGCACGTGCACGTCATCCCCGCGGGTGAGAGGAGCAAAAACTATTCCTGCCTTATGGGCATATTGAAGGCTATGCTGGCATCGGGGCTCAGGAGGGGCGGCACTGTGGTGGCGCTCGGCGGCGGCGTCGTGGGCGATATCGCGGGGCTCGCCGCTTCGCTGTACATGCGCGGCGTAAGGCTCGTTCAGGTGCCGACCACGCTGCTGTCGCAGGTAGACAGCTCCGTCGGGGGCAAGACGGCCATAGACCTGTGCGGCGTGAAGAACGTCGTCGGCACCTTCTATCAGCCCGAAACGGTGATCGCCGACCCCGTGTTTTTCGATACGCTGCCCGCGCGCGAGATACGCTGCGGCCTGGGCGAGATAATAAAGTACGGGGCGCTCGACAAAGACATATACATAAAACTGATAGAGAACAAAAACAGGCTCGCGCGGCCGGAGTTTTTAAAGGGGATAGTGTACGACTGCATAGCGCACAAGGCCGAAGTAGTCGCCGCCGACGAGAGGGAGGGCGGGATAAGAAAGACCCTCAACCTCGGGCATACCACGGGGCACGCCTTCGAGCTGTTCTACAAGCGCAGGTCGCACGGCGAATTTGTGCTGATAGGCATGTATTACGAGCTGTATATAGCCCTTAGATCGGGCATATGTGCGCCCGAATATGCGCAGTCGCTCATCTCGCTCATCAAAAGCGTCGTCGACGTGCCTGCATACGAGAACGTCGCCGAAGCGTGCGCGGGGGCCGTTCACGACAAAAAGAACGTCGGCTCGCGCGAGATAGTAATGGTGGTGCCCGCGGCCCCGGGCGAACCGAGAGAGTTGAGGCTGGATATCGGCGAATATACGCGCCTCTTGTGCGAATGCGCCGCGGAAACGGAGGGCAAAAAATGAAAAAACTCTGTCTTGCCGTCGTGGGCAAGGACGTGTCGCGCTCGTCCAGCCCCGACATGCACTCTTTCATAGCGGGCGCGCTCGGCGCGGAAATAGTTTACGAAAAGGTGTCGCTGCCGCCGGAGGAATTTGCTTCCCGCGCGGAGGAGCTGTTCGTCAGGTACGACGGCTTCAACGTCACCATACCGTTCAAGCGGGACATAATACCTTACCTGCGGTCTCTTGAAGGGGACGCCGCCGTTTTCGGGGCGGTGAACACCGTTTTGTCGGCGCGCAGGGCGGGCTACAATACCGACGGCCTCGGCTTCATGCTCATGCTCAAAAACGAGGGGGTGGACGCCGCGGGCAAGCGCGTGCTGCTGCTCGGTGCGGGCGGCGCGGGAAGGAGCGCGGCAAAAAAACTCAAGGACGCAGGGGCCGAGGTGTTCGTCTACGACAAAAACGCCGCTTTGGCGCGCGCCGTGGCCGAGGAGTTCGGCGTGGAGGCGCTCGCGCAGGCGCTGCCCGCGCCTTACGACGTCATAGTCAACGCGACGGGCGTGGGCATGCACAGGACCGAGGGGATATCCCCCGCGGGCGAAGAGCTCGTTTCGGGGTGCGACGCGGCAGTGGATCTCATATACGTGCCGCCCAAGTCGGAATTTTTGCGCATCGCGGAGTCGCTCGGCAAGCGCGCGTTCAACGGCATGCCGATGCTGTTTTATCAGGCCTACTTTGCCGAATGCATATATCTCGGCATCGGGCCCGACGAGGAGCAGGCAAAGGAGCTGTTCAAGGCATACCAAAAACATTCGTATGGCTGTTAGTTTGGCAATAGTATGGGGGCAATCATGAAATTATTGTTTATAAACGGAGTAAATTTAAACATGACGGGCACGCGCGAAAGGGGCGTGTACGGCTGCGAGACGCTCGAGGACATCAACGGGCAGATAGCCGGGCATTTCAAAAACAGGGGCGTGGAGTGCGAATTCTATCAGAGCAACATAGAGGGCGAGATATGCACCGCGCTGCAGAAGGCGGAGTGCGACGGCATAATACTCAACGCCGGCGCGTTCACGCACTACAGCTACGCCATACGCGACGCCATAGCGTCGGTCTCGGTGCCCGTGGTGGAGGTGCACATGTCGAACGTGTTCTCCCGCGAGGAGTTCCGCCGCAAGTCGGTCATATCCGAGGTGTGCGCGGGCAGCATAGCGGGCTTCGGTAAAAACAGCTACATACTTGCCGCCGAGAGCTTTTTGCTGAACGGGTAAAACGGCATTGGTTGCGGCATAGTACGGGGTCAATTTATGAATATTGTTCTCTGCGGCATGATGGGTTGCGGCAAGACGACCGTGGCTGCGGCGCTCTCCGAGCTCACGGGCATGGAGCACGCCGACACCGACGAGGAGGTCGTAAAGCGCTGCGGGCGCATAGCCGACATATTCGAAAAATACGGCGAAGCGCGCTTCCGCGAGCTGGAGACGGAGGCGGTGCGGGCCGTCTGCTCGCGCGGGAACGCCGTGATAGCCACGGGCGGCGGCTGCGTTCTCAAGGATGAAAACGTCGCCCTGCTGAAGAGCGGCGGAAAGATAGTGTTTTTGCGCGCCCGCGCCGAAACGCTCGTCTCCCGCCTCAGGGGCGATACCGAGCGCCCGCTGCTTGCGGGCGGTGTGGAGGAGCGCGTGAAAAAACTGCTCGAAGAGCGCACTCAAAGGTATGTTGCCGTCGCCGACGAAATAGTGGACACCGACGGGCTCGCGCCCTGCGAAATCGCGGAGGCGATCGCAAAAAAATTCTCGTTGATTTAGGCATATGTGCCGCTCAATTTGATTTTTATTTAATTTTTCGGGGATGTTTTATGGCTAAAAAAGTTGCTCTCGTTACGGGCGGGTCGCGCGGGATAGGCAGGGCGATCGCCGCCGAATTTTTGCAGCGCGGCTATGAAGTGATAATCAACTACCGCGCCAACGACGACGCCGCGATGGCGGCGCAGGCGGAATTCAACATGCTCGGCTATTGCCCCGTTCTGATGAAGGCCGACGTCTCCGACGAGCGGGCCGTGCTCGACATGTTTGCGGAGCTCTTCCGCATATACGGCAAGATCGACGTGCTCGTGAACAACGCGGGCATATCGTACGTGAACGTCATCCAGGACACCTCTTCCGCCGAATGGGACAGGATATTTGCCGTAAACGTGCGCGGGGCATATCTGTGCAGCCGCGCCGTGGTCGACAGGATGATCGGCCTCGGCGAAGGGTGCATAATCAACGTGTCCTCCGTATGGGGAGAGGTCGGCGCGAGCTGCGAGGTGGCGTATTCCGCCTCCAAGGCGGCGCTCATCGGTTTTACCAAGGCTCTGGCCAAGGAGCTCGCCCCCTCCGGGGTGAGGGTGAACTGCGTGAGCCCCGGCGTCATCGATACCGAAATGAACGCCCGCCTCACGCCCGAAGAGATGGAGGACCTCACCGAGCAGGTGCCTATGGGCAGGATAGGCACGGGCGAAGACGTCGCAAAGGCGTGCGCCTACCTTGCCGAGGCCTCTTACGTGACGGGGGAGGTGCTCTCCGTGGGCGGAGGGTTCGCAAAATAGCGCCGTCGCGCGCGTCGGCCGCGGAACGGGGTTCCGCGGCTTTTTTCGTGCCGCTCGGGCCGCGGGGCGCGCGTTCGGATAAAAAAATAAAATTATTGCAAAAATTTTTTATATTTTAAAGGAATTGCGGAATTTTTTGCGTATATTATGGCGTGAAAGAAAATATTCCCGTTTTAAAAGAACGCACTTACGCGATGGAAGAGCGATTTCTTTCGCCGTATGCGACAAAATCCAAAGATACCAAAGGGCGCGCCGCTTACGAGGAGCCGTGCGAGATGCGCACGGATTTTCAGCGCGACCGCGACAGGATAATATATTGCAAGGCGTTCAGGCGGCTGAAAAACAAGACGCAGGTATTTTTTTCGCCGGAGGGCGACCACTACATAACCCGCCTCACGCACACGCTGGACGTGGCGCAGATAGCGCGCAGCCTTGCAAGGGCGCTCGCCCTGAACGAGGACCTCGCCGAGGCGGCGGCGCTCGGCCACGACCTCGGGCACACGCCATTCGGGCACAGCGGCGAACGCATCCTCAATAAGCTCGCCCCGGGCGGGTTCAAGCACAACGAGCAGTCGGTGCGCGTGGTGGACGTGCTCGAAAAGGACGGCCGCGGGCTCAACCTCACATACGAGGTGCGCGACGGCATCCTGAATCATCAGAAGAGCGGCGATCCCGCTACGCCGGAGGGCATGTGCGTCCGCATAGCCGACAAGGTGGCCTACATCAACCACGACCTCGACGACGCCGTGCGCGCGGGGGTGCTCAGGCCTTCGGACGTGCCTGCCGACATAACGGGCGTTTTGGGCAAGAGCTCCAAAGAGCGCATAAACACCGCGATAACTTCCGTGTGGAGGGAGAGCCGCGGGCAAAACTTCGTGCGGATGGGCAAGGAGGTCGCCGAGGCGAGCGAAGCGCTGCGCGCGTTCATGTTCGAGCGCGTGTATTTTACCGAGTTCGCCCGCCGCGAAGAGCAGAAGGCCGAGCGCATGCTCTCATGCATGTATGAATATTTTTTAAAAAACACGGGAGAGCTTCCCGGGCTGTTTTTAAAACTTTCGGAGCGCTTTTCGCAGGAGCAGGCCGTATGCGACTACATATCGTCGATGACCGACAGGTACGCCGTGTATACCTTCGAAAGGATCTTCGTGCCGCGCGGCTGGTCGTTCGGCGACGAGGGCAATTGACCGCGCGCGGCGCGCGGCGGCGTTTTGCGAGGGAGTTATGGGAGGATACGACAGGGACTTTTTAAGGCTCATCACCGAAAAACTCAATATAGTCGACGTGGCCTCGTCGTATATGCACCTCGAAAAGAAGGGCGGCACATACTGGGCGTGCTGCCCGTTCCATCACGAAAAGACCGCCTCCTTCCACGTCGACGAAGGCAGGCAGTTCTATCATTGTTTCGGCTGCGGCGTTTCGGGCAACGTGATAACGCTGGTCAAGGAGATGGAGAACGTGGACTTCGGCGACGCCGTGAAGATGCTTGCCGAGCGCGCCAACCTCCCCCTGCCGCAGGCTTCGGGCGACGACGGACGCACGGCGGAGATAAAGCGCAAGCGCGACACGCTGCTCAAAATAATGAACGACTGCGCCCATTTTTACCTCGACAACCTCAATTCGGGCAAGGCGGAGGAGCACGTGCGGTACATACTCTCCAGGGCCATCCCTTCGGGCGTGGTGCGCGCGTTCGGCCTGGGCGCGAGCCTCAACTATTCCGACCTGCCCAAATTTTTGCTGTCGAAGGGCTATTCCAAACAGGACATCGTAGACAGCGGCGCCGTGAACGAAGTGGACGGGCGGCTCTCCGACGCGCAGGGCGGAAGGCTGATCTTTCCCATAATCAACGCTTTCGACGAGGTGGTGGCGTTCGGCGGCAGGGCCCTTAAAAAGACCGACTTCGCAAAATATAAAAACACCAAAGAGACGCTCATATTCAACAAGAGCAAAACTTTGTACAACATAAACCGCCTTAAGAGGCTGCGCCGCGCCGGCGGGCTCAAAGAGGTGATCATGGTGGAGGGATACATGGATACCATCTCCCTTCACCGCGGCGGCTTCAAAAACGTCGTCGCCAGCATGGGCACTTCGCTCACGCAGGAACAGGCCCGCCTTCTCAAGCGCTACGCCGACACGGTGCTTATAAGCTACGACGGCGACGGTGCCGGGCAGAAGGCCAACATGCGCGGGCTGGAGATATTGAAGGGCGAGGGGCTGGAGGTGCGCGTCGTGCCGCTGCCCGACGGGCTCGACCCCGACGACGTCATAAAAAAATTCGGCCCCGAAGAATACGAAAAGTGCCTTAAAAACGCCATGCCTCTCATCGATTACAAGATGAAGGCGGCGCGTTCGGGCTACGACCTCGGCAAGCCGGAAGAGAAGATAAAATATGTGAACGACGCGCTCAGGGTCGTGCGCTCTGCAGAGAGCGCCGCCGAACGCGAATTGCTTTTAAAGGGGCTCAGGGACGAAACGGGCATAAGTTTCGAAGCCTTGAGCCGCGACCTCGGCAAGGTCCCCGCAGAGCGGGCGGAGCGCCCAGAGGAGCGGCCCGAAAGGGCGGCCGACACCGCCGACGCGCGCAAAAAGGCGTCGCGCTTCGTGGCCGCGGCCGTTCTGTTCGGCGCCGACTACGCAAAGGGCGTCGACGTCGACGGCGTGCCGTTTTGCGACGACGTGCACAGGCTCATAGCCGGCTATGTGAAGAGCAAGGCGCTGCTCGGCGAAAAGATAACCGTGAGCGAGATATTTGACTTTTTCGAAGAGGGCACTCCGGAATACGCGGAACTGTGCCGCGTGCTCGACCTCAACGACGGCGAAAATCTCGGCGGCGACGTGCAGAAGCGGTATTTCGACGACTGCATGCGCCTGCTCGTCTCCGACAGGCTTTCAAAAGCCATAGACGAGGTAAAGCGGCAATACGCCGCCGCCGACGGGCTGGAAGAAAAGAGGCGCGCCGCGGGCGTTTTGCAGCAACTTTTAAAGCAACAGGAAAAATTAAAAAGCGGAGATATACGATGAGCTTATCCGATCAGAAATTAAACGACATAATAAAAAGGTTGGTTGAAGAGTTCGGCCCCAAGGGTTCGATAACCACGAACAACCTCTGCGACATCATGGAGAAGTACGACACCACTCCCAATCAGATGGACCTGGTGTACAAGTCCATGGCCGACGCGGGCATACAGATAATAGACGAAGCCGAGCGCGACAGGGAGCTCTACGAGCAGGCCCTCTCCGACATCGGCCTCGACGACCCCGTGAAGATGTATCTCAAAGACATAGGGCGTGTGCCCCTGCTTTCGGCCGACGACGAGATAGAGCTCGCCAGGAAGATGCAGGAGGGGGACGAGGAATCCAAAAAGAAGCTCTCCGAGGCCAACCTCAGGCTGGTGGTCTCCATAGCAAAGCGCTACGTCGGCCGCGGCATGCTGTTCCTCGACCTCATCCAGGAGGGCAATCTCGGCCTCATGAAGGCCGTGGAAAAGTTCGACTATCAGAAGGGCTTCAAGTTCTCCACATACGCCACGTGGTGGATAAGGCAGGCGATAACCCGCGCGATAGCCGACCAGGCGCGCACCATACGCATACCCGTGCACATGGTGGAGACGATAAACAAACTCACGCGGGTATCCCGTCTGCTCACGCAGAAGTACGGGCGCGAGCCCAGCCCCGCCGAGATAGCCAAGGAGATGGGCGTTTCGGAGGAGCGCGTGCGCGAGATACAGAAGATAGCTCAGGATCCCGTTTCGCTTGAAACGCCCATAGGCGAGGAGGAAGATTCCCACCTCGGCGATTTTATAGAGGACGAGACGACGGTCACCCCGTCGGACAGCGTTTCCACCACCATGCTCAAAGAGACGCTGCTCTCCGTTCTTAACAGCCTCACCCCGCGCGAGGAGAAGGTCCTGCGTTTAAGGTACGGCGTGGACGACGGCCGCCCCCGCACCCTGGAGGAGGTCGGCAAGGAGTTCAACGTAACGCGAGAGCGCATCCGCCAGATAGAGGCCAAGGCTTTGAGGAAGCTGCGCCATCCCTCGCGCTCCAAGCACCTTAAAGATTTCCTCGATACCTGAAATGAACGGACGCATAAAAAAGCTGTGTTCCTTTCTCGGGCGGTGCGAACGCTTCGTGGACGTGGGTTGCGACCACGGCTATTGCACCAAATACATGCTCGATTCCGGCCTGTGCGGCAGCGCGGTGATAGCCGACGTCAGCCCCAAGAGCCTGTCTAAGGCCGAACGCCTTCTCGGCGGATACATAGCCTCCGGCGCGTGCCGTTCGGTGTGCTGCGACGGGCTCGGCGGCATAGAGAGGGGGAACGACCTCGTGCTCGTCGCCGGAATGGGCGGCGAGGAGATACTGAAAATTTTAAAAAATTCCTATGTGCCCGAAGCGTTTGTGTTCCAGCCGATGAAAAACGCGTCGCGGCTGCGCGAATTTCTTATAGAGCGCGGCTGCGCGATAGATTACGACGGCATGTTTTTCCAAACCCGTTCCGGCCGCAGGAAATATTACTTCGTCATAAAGGGGCGCGCCGCCGGCGGTTGCGCGGGATATACCCCCGCGGAGCTCGCTTTCGGGAGGGACAGCCTGGGCACGCCGGAGCTGCGCGGCTTTTTGACGGACGAGATGGCAAAAAACTCGGCATATGCCGCGGGCGATCTTTCAAAGGAGTCGCGCGCGGAGGTCGAAGGCCGCATAGCTTTTATAAAGGAGGTGCTGGGCGATGAAGCCTGAAGATATGCTCGCTCTTCTCGAGCGCGAGGCGGCGCCCGTGGCGCTCAGCGACGAGCTGTGCGCAAAATACGGCGCATACGACAACAGCGGGCTCATACTCGATTGCGAAGAGGAGGTCTCGGGCGCGCTGTTCGCCCTCGATCTTACCGAGTCCGTCGTGAACGAGGCGCGGGAGAGGGGATTCAACCTTATAGTAACGCACCATCCCGCCATATACGCCCCCGTAAAGAGCATAAGCGTCGGGACGGGTTCCCCCACGGCGGCGGTCGCAAAGTGCATGCGCGCGGGGATCTCGGTGATATCGATGCACCTGAATTTCGACGCCGCCCCCCGCGGCATAGACGGTTACCTTGCCGAGGGGCTGGGCGCGGTCGCGCCCGTCGCCTTGCTCGAGCCGCTTTCGGGCGGGGGCGGCTACGGCAGGGTGAGCGCCGTGCGGGAACAGAGCTTCGGCGAACTGCGTGCGCGCGTTGAGAGCGAGTTTTGCTCGGGGCGCTGCCGCTTCTATCCCGTCTCCCGCCCCGTAAAGAGGGTGGCGTCGTTTTGCGGGGCCGGCTGCGACGAGGCGGCCATAGCTTTCGCCGCAAAGCACGGCGCCGACGTGTTCGTTTCGGCCGACATGAAGCACCACCACATAGCCGCGCTGCTCTCGCTCGGCATGGGCGTGATAGAGATGACGCACTACGCCTCCGAGATATACGGATTTTCGCGCATATACGGCGAAGTCGGGCCCAAGCTGGGCGTGCCTTCCGAAATTTCCGTAAGGCATGAATTTATTTAACGCACAAAAACGCCGCGCTTCGGGCGCGTTTTCCGCCGCTTTTGCGGCGATAAAAAAATTTAAGGAGTAACTTGCAATGTCACAGATAGAACAGCTTTTAAAATATCAGCAGGAGGACGAAAAGCTGATAAAGCTCGAGCAGGAGGCCGCCTCCTCCGAAGAGCGCAAAAAATACGTTCAGGCCAAGAACTTTATGACCAAAGCGCCCGAAAAACTCGACCAGATAGACGCGAAGGCCGCCGAGCTGGAGCGCATGGCCTCCCGCCTTGCCTCCGCCTACGAAGAGCTCGCCGAGGCGCTCAAGGACTTCGACGCGCTCGACGAGATGGTGGAAGAGGGCGCCGACGTGTTTTTCTACAAAAAGTCCGCCCTCGCCCTGCAGGAGAAGATAAGGTCGTTGAAGGGCGAGATAAATTCGCTGACCGCCAACGTGAAGGCGGCGGACGAGGAATATAAGGCGCTCAAAAAAAAGGTCATCGCCATGCAGAAGCAGTATAAGGAGAGCCACGCCGTATACAATGCTTACAGGGAGCAGAAAAAGAAGGAGATGGCCGTTATAGAGGGCGAGCTCGAAAAGCTCGCCGAGGGCATCGACCCCGCGATATTTTCGAGGTATCAGACGAAGCGTAGCGAACGCATATTCCCCATAATCTGCGAGGTCAAGGCCGACAGGTGTTCCAAGTGCGGCATAGAACTCTCGCTCGCGGGCAAGGAAAATCTGGCTTCGGGCGGGGTGGTCGAGTGCGAAAACTGCCACAGGTTCCTGTATAAAAAGTGAGCCCGCGGCATGACGCGGCGCGCGGCGGGGAGTGTGTTGACAATAAGCAACATTTTTTGTGTATCGTGCACAAAATTTTAAAAAATACTTGACAACGCCGCACGTATCTGATATTATAGAAGAACCCTAACGGGCAACACTGTTAAATTGTGCGGCAGAAAAGCTGCAACTTAATGGCATGAAAAGGAACGGAGGTTTTTGGCGGTTAGCGTCATTGCTCCCGTTCTTTTTTTGCGTTTTTCCGCCGCGGCGCCGTTGACAAACGCGCGCGTCGGGAGTAAAATCTATTTGCAAATAAGTGCGGGGGTGCGTTTTGTTATGTGCGATCTCAAGGGAAAAACGGTGATGGTGTTCGGCGACAGCATAATGTACGGTTCGGGCAACGGCGGTTTCGGCGTGGGCGAGTATCTGGAGAGGGATCTCGGCATGAAATGCGTTAAATACGCCGTAGGCGGCGCGCGCGTGGGCTACGTGGAGGGCAAGAACTGGCTGCCCGGGCAGATAATCCGGGCGCTGCGCGACGGCGCCGAGGCCGACTATATAGTGTTCGACGGCTTTACCAACGACTGCAACATATCGGAGGGCGCCGCCGAGTGCGACGTCCCGCTCGGCGAACCTGCGGACGGCTACGACTGCCCCGAAGTCACAGAGCTGAAGAGGGAGGGCGGCACGTTCGCCGAAAGTTTCCAGTCGGTGCTGTATACGCTGCTGCTGCGCTTTCCCGAGGCGAAGATACTCTTTATCCGCCCGCACAACATGGGCAGGCGGGGCGACGCGGAGCAGAAGAGATACGGCGAGCTCGCCCTTTCGCTGTGCCGCAAATGGGGCGTGCCGTACGTCGACCTGTACGGCAACAGCGGGATGAATACGTTTATACCTCTCCATCGCGACTTGTTCACCTGCGACAGCTACGGCTGGGGGAGGGGCGACTGCACTCACCCCAACGCCGCGGGCTACGAGTTGAAGTATATGCCGCTCATAGAGAGCGCGCTTAAAGCATTGTAAACATACGGAGGCGATATCCATGCAAAAGGTAATGATGTTGAACGGCAGCCCTCACGAGAGGGGCTGCACGTATACCGCCCTTACGATAGTGGCGGAGGAGCTCGAAAGGCAGGGCGTGGAGAGCGAGATCATATGGCTCGGCAACGGGCCCGTGCGTTCGTGCACGGGCTGCGGAGGCTGCCGCAGGAGCGGGAACGACAGGTGCGTGTTCGGCGACGACGGTGTGGCAGAGATCGCCGAAAGGTTGAAGGGCGGCGCGGGGTACGTGTTTGGCGCGCCCGTGCACTATGCCTCGCCCAACGGCGCCGCCGTGGCGGCCCTCGACAGGATATTCTGTTCCGCCGGCAGATACATGCAGTTCAAACCCGCCGCGTGCGTCGTTTCGGCCCGCCGCGCGGGCACGACGGCCTCCTACGACGTGCTCAACAAATACATCGGCATAAACAACATGATAGCGGTGCCCTCCACATACTGGAACATGGTGCACGGGAACACGCCCGAAGAGGTCATGCGCGACGGGGAGGGCGTGTCCGTGATGAGGGCCGTGGGCTCCAACATGGCGTGGCTTCTGAAGCTGCTCGATTCCGCAAAGGGCACGCCGCTCGAGCGCCCCGTGCTCATCCCGAAGGAAAAGACGAACTTTATAAGGTGAATGCGCCGCGGCGCGTTCCGCGTGCGAAAAAGCGGCGCGTTCCCGGGCTGCGGCCGTCTTTGCCGGAATGTCGCAAATGCACGTTTTTTCGGGGCGCAATATGTGCTTATTTGATATGTTTTTATCGATATTTGCACAAAATGCAATAAAAATCGCATAACATGTGATAAAATTTATAAAAAAAATGAAAGCGGCTGTCAGTTCGGGTATTGACAGCCTTTTTGTGTTGTGTTAAAATATACACAGTGAAAATGCGGTAGTGTTTTATTGCGGTAGCCCTGCAATAAAAAGGCAGAAGCCCGACAAGGGCTTCTGCCTTGAAAACGCTTCGGCAAAACGGCGCGGCAAATCCGCGCCGGGTGCGTATTCTGCCGGGGCGTCGTGTTCGGGCGGGCATGGGGCACTGCCTTGATTTTTCATTAAAATTATTGTGGAGGACAAGGATGAAAAAACTGAAAAAACTTTTGTCGATCTTCGTTTCATGCCTCTTGATCTGCGCGCTCACGGCTTCCTTTACGGCGTGCGAAGGCGGTAATGAGAACGAGGGCGGCGGAAGTGCCGGGAGGGAGACGTCTCAGACGGACGAAACCGCCCGGGGCGAGGCTGCCGGAGGCGACGCTTCCGAAGCCGAGGAGACTTTGAACGTGCTCGTCGGCCTGTCGGTAAGGGTCGGACAGGCCAAAACTTTCGGTATAGGGGAGGCGTACTCTTCCGACAACATCACCGTTATGGCCACCATTTCGAGCGACGGCAACCCCGCCGACTACGACGTGACCGAGGACGCCGTGATAGATTCCGGCGAGTTCGACAATACGGAACCGGGGACATACCCCATATACATAAGCTATACTTTCGGCGCCAAAACGTTGTATACGTTCTACAACGTGACGGTATCTTCGCAGATATTGGGCACGATAGCCGGCCTCGAGCTCGCGTATGAAGGCGAGAGGCAGTTCGAAGTGGCCGCCGAGGGCGAGGCCGCCCCCGCGATAGACCTTTCAAAGCTCACCGTGTCAAAGCACGAGGGCGCCGATGCAAACTCCGCCCTGAGCACGCCGCTTGCAAGCGGCGACTATGCGCTCAGCTATTCGGTGAACGGCGGCGAGCTCGTCGCCGTGGAGGAGGGCGCCGTCTCCATTCCCGTAACGCAGAGGGGCGTTTACAGCGTGTATGCCGAAGCTACGCACACTTCGGGCAGCGAAACGTTTGAAATGAGCGGCTTTGTGACCTTCTTCGCCGTCGATCCCCTCGTTTCCGTGGAGTGGAACGGCGACGGCACCAAGGAATTCGAATACGACACCGACGCGGAGATAGGCGCCGACTGGACGTATACGGCTACCTATGCTTCGGGCGCTACCGCACAACTCGGCTGTGCCGACGTGGAGACGGAGGGCATAGCGAACGATAACGAGGGCGCGAATACCGCAACCGTCACCTATTCCGAAGAGCAGCTCGGCTTCGACGCGGTAAAGAACGACGCGGTAAAAACCGCTTATTCCGCGGTTTGCGAAGTCGTTTACACCATAGGCGAAAATCCCGACGCCGGCCAGCAAGTTACCGATACGTTTACGGTAAGCTTTGCCGATACAGAGAAGGGATGGGGGCTTGACAAGGATACGAAGCTTCCCAATGTCACTCTTTCACCGGACGGAACTTACGGGGGGACCGGCAGTATCATAAGTTTGGTAAGCTCTAAGAATGAAGCTAAAGCGACCGATAAAAATGCCACTACCGAGGACGGAGCACTTTCGTTCAGTAAAGCTGTTCAGATGGGGACGTATAATGCCTCTAAAGCATGGAAGATAGACGCAACCGGTTACGATGCTTCGTCCGTTGTGGAAATTTCCGTATATGCAAGCACGAGCGGCGCGGAGAGGACCATTGCCGTTTATGATTCTCCCGATGCGGCGAAAGACGGATTTATTGAAGGTACGCAGAGCCGTGGCTTTGCAAGCAGCAGCGTTGCATATCTCACAACGTGGACTTTTGCCGGCGGAAGCGTATATTATATCGGTTCGACCGATAGTGCGATCAACTATTTCCGGATAGAAGTTAATGTAACTTATGTGTCCGGAAGCGGTATGACCGAACTCTTTAAAGTTGATTTTGCCGATACCGAAAAAGGTTGGGGCGAAGTAAAGGATACGGCAATACCCGGAACGGTATATGTCGACGGCGACGGCGTGAGGCAGACGGCCAAGACCGACGGT
>CALVQA010000016.1 GCA_944354725.1 uncultured Clostridia bacterium | reverse complement strand
GATATTTGCGCCGCAGGCGCGCACCGCGCAAATTTAACGGCGCTACGGCCCGCATATTTGCGCGCCGCGGCTCTACACGTTATATTTTGCAATAAGATTGAGCAGGGTGTTGAAGTTGTCGTTGAGGCGCGCGTTGTCTTCGGGCGTGAGCGCCCCCTTTGCCTTCAACGCGTCTATCGCGGCCTTTATGCGTTCGGTCTCCTGCCTGTCGCCGCGGCCTAGGTCCTTTTCGAGCAGCTTCTGCGTTACGGAGAGGGCGTGCTCGGTGCGCACGTTTGCGTTCGCGGGAGGGCACGACACCACGGGGAACGCTTCGCGCGGAGGGGCGGGCCGCAGAGCGGCACGCCCCGTGCGCCGAGGCCTGCGGCGGGAAAGGAGCACTATCAGCCCGTAAGTGAGATAGCCGATGCACCAGAACGCCGCGGCAAGCATGGCGCAGAACGCAAACGGCTTTTCGGTGAGCGCGAGGGCGAACGTCACCACGGAAAAAACGTTTACGAGGGCGAGATAGGGCCGCTTATCGGCGGCGCGCACGCCGCCGTTGAAAACGGTGAGCAGCAGCGCGCCCAGGAACACGGCGGCAAAAGCGCCCCAACAGATGTACAGCGAAATCTCGAGCGAGAGCCCTGAGGCGGCGGCAAATACCGAACTGAAAAATTGCGTAAGCATCGTTACTCCTTAAAGTTTTTTTCGGGTATAAAGATTATAGCCCGCCAAAAACAAAAAACACGGCGTATCGCGGCGAAAAAACGCGAACGAAGGCGCATGAAAAAACTCTTGCGCCGAAAAAAATAATCTGATATAATTTTAAAAAAAAGGACGGTCCGGACATGAGATACGAAAGGCTGAAAAAGGGCGCGCGGCCCGTGCTTGCCATATGCTACGACTTTGACAGGACGCTCTCGCCCGGCGACATGCAGGCGCAGGGGTTCATCCAGTCCGTGGGCGAGGACGTAGACGAATTCTGGAGGCAGTCGAACGAGCTTGCCGAAGAGAACGACATGGACATGAACCTCGCCTATATGCTGACGATGGTGAAAAAGGCAAAGGGCAAGTTCTACGTCACAAAAAAGGCCCTTGCCGAATACGGCGCCAAAATAGAGCTCTACGACGGCGTCGAAAGCTGGTTCGGGCGCATAAACGAATACGGCGAGAGCCGAGGCATAGACGTGGAACACTACATAATCTCCTCCGGGTTAAGGGAGATGATAGAGGGAACTTCCGTTGCGAAATACTTTAAAAAGATATACGCGAGCTCCTTCCTGTTCGACGAATACGGCGTGCCCGAATGGCCCGCGCAGACGATAAACTACACCAACAAGACGCAATTTTTGTTCAGGATAGAGAAGGGCTGCCCGAACATAAACGACCACGCGGGCGTGAACGAATACATCCCGCCCGAAAACATACGCGTGCCGCTGCGCAACATGGTATATATAGGCGACAGCGACACCGACATACCCTGCATGAAGCTGGTAAACTCGTACGGGGGACATTCGATAGGCGTTTACGACGCTCTGCGCGGAGACAAGAGCAAGGTGTACCGCCTGCTGAAAAACGACCGCATCCGCTATTTCGCCCCCGCCGACTACACTGCGGGAGGCGAAATGGACGGGCTGGTAAAGGCCATAATAGACAAGACCGCCGCCTATGAAAGGCTGGAAAAAAAGCACGTGCACGACCTTTTGGAGATGCGCGAAAACGACGATACCGACCGTACCTGACGATAAAAAGGGCGCAGCATGAGCGGCGCCCTTTTGCTTTTCAGTTCAGTTTTACCTCTTTCAAAGTGCGTATGTTCACTATATACGCCTCTATCTCTCCTGCGGGCACGCCGAGTATCTTTCCCACCGCGAGGCGGTACAGCCTGAGCTGCGGAGAATACTTTTTGACGAGCGAGCCCGCCGTGAGCCGCGAGTATTTGTAGTCTATGACGGCATACCTGTCTCCCTGCCTGCAGAGCAGGTCTATCGCGCCCTGGACGAGCACGTCGTCGCGGGCGGAGGTGTTCAGAAAGGAACATGCCGGCAGCGCGCACAAAAATTCGCGCTCGCGGTACAATTCGGCGCCCGACGCCCTCTTAAAGCAGGACATGCCGAGTATCGCTTCGAGCGAGCGCACGTCGAGCCTGCCCGCATCCTCAGCGGTCATCGCGCCCCCGCTTACCATGCGCGCCAGCTCCGCCGCTATGCCCTCCGCGTCCTTTACCGAAAAGTCGCACAGCTGCAGGAAGCGGTGATACGCCGTGCCGCGCGCGGCGGGGTCGTCGTCGGGCTCTTCGGGAAAGAGCTCTTCGCACGCATAGTATTCGTCGCAAGGGGCGGCTTTAAGGAGCGCCGTGGCCGAACTTTTTACGTCGAGGCCGATGCTCTCGGCATAGGCATAGGGGCGCATGAACTGCGCGGCGAACGCCTCCGCCGCCTCCCCGTCCGGCTCGGAAACGAGCACGGCCGCGGGCTGTTCGAAGGAAGCTCCCGAACCGCTCATGTCCTCCCGCGCGAAACACGAAAAATCGAGCATGGAGGCATAGTCTGCGGCGGAGGCAACGCGAAATTTGTTGAACTTGCCCTCCTTGGACGACATTATGTGCAGACGGTATTTTGCGCGGGTGCAGGCGACATACAAAAGGTTCATCTCCCCGCGCACCTCCTCGCGCGCGGCCCGCTGCTTTATCAGCCTGCCTAAAACGGTGGGCACCGCCACGCGCGTCGAAACGTCGAACATCTTGTGGGCAAAGCCGAAGCGCCCGTCGAACGGCAGGGCGCGCTCGCTCCGCCCGCGCCAGGGGCAGGCGACGTCGGCGATTATCACCACGGGAAATTCCAGCCCCTTGGAGGAGTGCATCGTCATCACCGAAATGCTCTCCTCTCCGCCGCTCTCGGCCAGGGGCAGGTCGTAGCCCCCCTCCTTTATCTTTAAGAGAAAGCGCCCGAGCGGCAACTCTCCCGAAGAGGTATACGCCGCCTCGGCGAGCCTTCTTATGTTTTTGAGTTTTTTGCCGCCCCCGCGGGAATACTTTGCCTCGAGAGAGGTGTCTTTGAGTATGGTATCTATCAGCGTGCCCGCGCCGAACAACCCCGCGAGCGTGCGGTACCGCTCTATATTTTCGTAAAAGCGCCTTATTTTTGAAGCTATGCCGTCGGAGAGCGCGGAATACGCGAGGCAGCACTCGCGGAAGGGCAATTCCTTTTGCTCTTTGAAGCGTATCCTTACGAGCGCCAGCTCTTCCTCCGAAAAACCGCCGACGGGAGAGAGCATGGCCGCCGCCATAGGGATGTCCTGTTCGCCGTTATCTATGTACGACAACACGTCGAGCATCTGCCTCACTTCGGGGAATTCGCAGGCGTTGCCGCCCTGCCCGCCCGAAACGCCGAATCCCGCGGCGGTAAGCGCGCGCACTATGCCGGCAGCCGAATCGTTCCCGCGCTTGCGGGTGAGTATGCATATGTCGCCCGGCTCCACGGGACGCGTGCCGCCCGAATCGGGGTCGTATATCGTGCTCGAAAGCTCTCTCTGCACGACGTCGAGCACGGCGAGCCCCTCGCGAGAGAAACTCGCCCTCTTCAGCTCGTCGCGCTCGGGCGAATACACGCCCTCGGCACGGGTCTTGCTCTTTTCCTCCCTGCCGAACAGATGCACGACGGCGCCGCCGCTGCCCTCGGGGTAGCCGCCGCCCGCTATCATGACGGAGTCGTTTTTATAGTCTATGCCGCAGGTCTCCTCACGCATGAGCGTCGAAAAACATCCGTTTACCGCCGCCACCACGGCGGGAGCGCTGCGGAAATTGTGAGGAAGCGTGAGCGACCCGCCGAATGCCGAGAATTCCTCCGCCTTCCGCGAAAAATACTCCGACTTGGAGCCGCGGAAGCCGTATATCGCCTGCTTTACGTCGCCCACGAGGAACACGTCGCCCCCGATAAGCGAAATTATGCGCTCCTGCACGGGGTTGACGTCCTGGTACTCGTCGACGAAAACGCGCTTGAAGCGCGAGCATATCTCGCCGCGCATGCCGTCGATGCCGAGCAGCCTGAGCGTAAGGTGTTCAAGATCGCCGTAATCGAGCTTTCCCTCGTCCCGCTTGACGGCCGAATACTCCTCGCCGAACTTTAAAACGAGTTCCGAAAAGGCGCGCGCCGTGCGGTCGGTGGACAGGTATGCCGCAAGCTCCTCCTCGCGGGAGCCCAGGCCCTCGCCCAGCTTTTCGTACCTGCCCTTCACATAGTCGCGCAGCTCGAAAAAGGCGCGCGCAACGGGTTCTTTATCGCTCCCGGAAGGCTTGCGCGACGTGGTGAATTTAGGAAGCGGCTCGAAAAGGTCGCTCCTTTCGCGCGCGGCGCGCAGTATGCCGAGCATTTCGCCCGCTATCTTGCGGCAGGCGGGATCGAGCGCGTTTTCCGCGCAGAAGTCTTCCGTCTCCGCCTCCAGCTCTCCGCAGACGGCGCACGCGTCGTCAAGGAGCGAGGCGCATATCGCATCGAAAGCAGCCTCGTCGGCGCCAGCGACCTGCCCGAGGAGCCGCTCGTAGTCGGGCAGATTGCGCGCACAGTCGAACGCGGAAAGGACGAGCGCCCTTAAATTGCCGTCGCCGCGCTTCCTGCCGTAGCGCTCCAGCAGATACAAAAAATCTTCGTCGCCGCTCTCATACAGCCTTGTAAACAGGCCGTCGAGCGAGCGCGCGCGGAGCCGGGCTTCGGAGCCGCCGTCTTCGGAAACGATCTCGAAAGAGCCGTCGATGTCGAGCATATAGAAATATACCCTGAGAAGATAGGCGCAGAAGGAATGGATGGTGCTTATGTTGGCGAGCGGTATTTTGGCAATCTGCTCTTTAAGGCGCGCCCGCTTTTCGCCGTCCGCGGAGGCCGCGCGCTTTATGAGCGCCGAGCGCAGCTTGTCCTGCATCGGCGCGGCCGCCTTTTTGGTGAACGTGATGGCGAGCCCCTCGTCGAGATCGCCGCCGCCCTCTATATACCTGACAAGACGCTCTATCATTACGAACGTTTTGCCGCTCCCCGCCGAGGCCGAAACTATAACGCGGCCCTCCCTTTCTATGGCCGCACGCTGCTGCAAAGTAGGTTCCGGCATCACTTGTCCCCCCTTATGTTTTTAACTATGTTTGCCACATCCTCGCAGGTGACGCCTTCGACGGCGCGCGGGAGTTTGCCGTCGGCTTCGGAAAAGCCGCACATGCCGCCCATCCTGCAATATTCGCAAGCGCCCGTATAGGGCGACGGCGCTATGTTGCCGCCGAACATCTCGCGCGCGCCGCACCCCGCGATGAGCGCCGAATACTGTATAAAGGCGGCAAAATCGTCCCCCGAGAGATTGCCCGAAAGTTTCCTGCCGTTGAGATACGCATCGAAAAAGGCGCTCCTTTGTTTTTCGGAAAGCGTGGTGTCGGAATTGCGCACGACGTCCTCCGCGCAGTCCATAAAGCCCTTCAAGGTGAAATCGCCTGCCGGCTTTTCCGAAAATTCGGTGTTGGCGGGGAAATAATACGCGCCGGCGGGGCGCTTGCCCTTCGACGCCGCAAGCAGATAGAGCGGCAGCTGCAGTTTTACGCCCGCGTAATATTCTTCGGCGGTGTAGCTTATGCCGCCCGTTTTATAGTCTATCACGCGCACCATGCCGTCGCACTCGTCCACTCTGTCGGCCTTGCCGCCCGCGGAAACGCCCCCGTCCACGGGGAGATAATACCACTTTTCGCAATCGCGTATTTTAAAATTCGACGCGGCGAGCTGGCGATATACTCCCGCGCACACGGCGGCGGCCTCGCGCTTCAGCCCGGAAGAGGCCACCCCGCCCGAAACGCCTTCGGCAATGCGCGAAAAGCGCGCGTCGGAAAGCAGCTCCTCCGCCTTTGCCGCGCCCCACTCCGCCGCCTGCTCTTCGCAGGATATCCCGCCGAGCGCCGGGGCGAGCTCTCTGAGCACCTCGTGCATGAAGTTGCCCGCATCGCGCGGCTGCGATTCGCCCTCGGGCCGCTCTGCAAGTTTGAGGCCCTGCGCGGCAAAGTTCTGATACGGGCAGGCAAAATAGCGCTCAAGGAGCGTTGCCGAAACGCTGCCCGTGCGCGACGAAAACAGTTCGCGGCCGTAACTTATCTTTCCCTTGGGGCGGTCGTCGGCGAGCATCTCGCGGGCAAGGTCGCCGTAGCCGCGCGATTTGAGCGTGAAATAGAGCGCGGAATTAACGGCGGGAGG
The DNA here is from genome assembly GCA_944354725.1 of uncultured Clostridia bacterium. Classification (GTDB taxonomy): domain Bacteria; phylum Bacillota; class Clostridia; order Christensenellales; family Borkfalkiaceae; genus Coproplasma. The sequence continues at coordinate 3,823 of CALVQA010000016.1, read as the reverse complement.
CAGCGCGCCGCCGGCAAGCGCTTTAAGAGCGGGGACGGGTTCGCTGCAATAGAACTCGCGCCCCCTGCCCGAGAGCTCGAGCGCGCGCTCGGTCACCACGGCAAGCCGTTTGCCGCCCGCCCCGCGAAACATGGCGGAGATATAGGGTATTATTTCGCTGCGCACCGTCTGACCGCCGCCGAAAAGGGCGGGATAACTCAGATACAGGTGCTCGGAAAAGGCGCAAAGATTGAGCGCGACGGTCTCTCTGCGCCGTCTGCCGACCTGGGATATCTTGGGCGATATCTTCACGTTCAGCTTTTCGAGCGAGGAGAGCTCGCGGTCGGTAAGCAGCGCCGTATCGGAGCCCGCGCCTGGCACGTCGCCCGCCAGGCCCGCCGCAAACACCACGCGCGAACCTGCGTTGACCGTCTCGGAGATATCGCCGACGAACACGGCGTCCGCCTTGGGCGGTATGAGCGAGATCTCCGCGGCCGCAAAACCGCTGGAGAGCAGTTTTTTGTATTCGGCCGCCGTGCACATCGTGCCGCCGCCAAGCTCCTCGGTCTCTCCCACCACAGAGAGCACGCCGCGGCAGCCGCGCAGGCTGAAGTCCGCAGCGGACGGATAGCTCCCGCCCGCATCGGACGACAGTTTTTCTATAAGTTCCCCGCACGAAAAGTATTCGGCGAGCGCCGCCATGCCGCGCGCCCACTCCTCGCACGGGGCCCTGCCCGAGGGCAGAAGGGAAAGCCCCTTTAAAAAGCGCTCGCGCGCGGCCGTGACGGCGGAATAGTCGAAGCCCAGCCCCTCGCACGTCTCGCGGCGGGGAACACGCTTTATGCCGCCGCGGTAGTTGGCGCAGCGAAGTATGTAATTGCGGAAAATGCCCCTCGTTTTGGCGTCGGTGCCGAAGAGAAAGCTCGAAAGCACGCCGTCGGCGTCCTGAGGGGCGCAACCGCCTGCCGCGCAGTCGAGCCACGCGCACATGAACGAGGCCAGAGGGTGCTCGGCAAGAGAGCGGCGCTCGTCGACGTAATACGGTATCCCGTACTGCGAAAACACCCTGCCGAGCGCGGGGCGGTATGCCTTTACGTCCGAAAGCATCACCGAAATGCGGTAATAGCGTTCGCCTTCCGATATGAATTTTTTTATCGACGCGGCTATAAAGCAGAGCTCGCTCTCCGCGTCCCTGCCTTCGAATATGTGCACGCGCGAAGTGGGCATCCCCTCCCGCGCAAAGCATTCCGGGTCGAACAGATTGTTCCTTATATGTTCGGCCTCGGCAGAGAGCCCCGACTTTACCGTTACCGTGCGGCAGCCGCCGAGGCCCGACGTGAACGATTGAAACTGCGCGGACGCCTCGTTGGCGTAAATATCGGGCGCGCCGCCCACGAATATGCCGCAGGAATTTTCCGCGGCCGCCATGCAGGCTTTTACGCACTCCGAAACGGTGCCCGTGAACGCCTGAAAACCCAAAAACACGACGTCCGCCCCCGCAAGGGCGCCGCTGCCCGCGACGAGCCCGGGCAGCAGCCTGAGGTAGACGTTCCTGTCGAGACGGCCGCTCTCCTTCAAATATGCGGAGTATTCGCCGTAGATGAGCGCGATATCTTTAAGTTTTTCGCCGAGCAGCCCCTCGGCTTGCACTTCGGCCGTCTCTTCCGCGGAGATGCCCGAAGAATACAGCAGCGCTATGGTATCGTACACCGAACGCGCGGCAGCCGAAGCCGAGAGCCGCCTGAACAGGCAGAGGTTTTGCCTTTGCCGCTCTATTATGCCGCGGATAACTATAGCCGAACCCTGGCCCGAGAGTATCTTCTCCCCGCCCTTGTACAGCGAGGCGAGAAAGCGCGAAAAGGTATATACCCCCGCAAGGAAGGTGCCCCCCACGGCGGCGCAGACCGCGCGCTCTGCCACCAGGGTGAGCCTGTCCTCGCAAAAGATCACGGTGCGGCGGCCGAGTTTTTCGTTATTCTTTACATATTTGCCCAGCTCCGCGAGCGCCTCTTGCAGAGCGGGAGCTATGATGGAGACATTCATGTCCCCATTATACCACATCCCGAGGCCGATTTTCATTATTTTAACGGTATTTTAACCGTAAAACTTTTTACAATCGCAAAATTATGTGTTATAATCTATCGTGTTCAAAATGCAGATCGGTTTGGTATCATCGATGAAAAAGACATTAAAAATATTGGCGGCAGCAGCCGCGAGCCTGTGCCTTGCCGGCGCGGCGGGCTGCGCTTCCGCGACCAGCGCGTTTACCGTAGACTCCTATTGGTATATCGACAATTACAAGGGGATACAGCCCACGTCCGTGCTCGACGACGAAGAGAACGCCGGCCGCACCCCCGAAACGCTGCTCTACGAGCTCACATCCGCAAAAAACGACGGCAACGGCGTTTACCGCGTGGAATACGACACCGAGAGCGAGAATTTTGCCGAGGGCGACGACGCGCATTATTTTAAGACCACCTTCTATGCCGCGCACTTCGACTGGAGCACGCAGACGGCCGAAAAGTACAGGCTGACCGCGCAGGACGTCGAAAAACTGAGCGACGCCGACAGGGCGCGCATGGACGGCACGAGCGAAGTGGTATATGTGCTCGAAACGGAGATGAAGGTGAGCGGCAGGTACGTGTACGGCGCACAGGCGGAAGCCACCGCCGAAAACAGCGTGGAGTTCAGCGACTATATGAACACGACCACCTGTTTCCGCTCGGTGAACTTCACTCTCGAACCCGTTTACAGCAGGCAGGAGGCGCACTCCACCTCCCCCGCGTTCATGAGCCCCGCCGATAAAGACAGCATGTGCGTGCAGACCGAATATTCTTACGAGACATTTTATAACTACGACTGCACGGAGGCCACCTACACCTATACCGAAAACGGCGGGAGCGAGAGCGATAGCCGCACGGTCGGCGAGCTGAACAAAACGCCCAACGCCATGTTCGACAACAACACCCTCTATACCGCGATACGCGGCATGAGCCTTTCCGACGGTTTCTCCGCGACGCTCAGCCTCTTCACGCCCGCAAACTTCGGCATATTCAACGTAAGCGTCGCCGGCAACGCGGGCGGCGAGCTCGACCCGGAAGAGGACGCCGACATAATATCCGCCCTCACTTCGGCATACGGCATGCCCGAAGCCGAAGAGAACGACGACGAGGAGAACGGCGAAGCCGAAGAGGAACACAGCCGCATATTCTACAACTCCGTGGCGATAACGGCGGCGAGCGAACTGCACGGCACCACGCAGACGGCATGGTTTGCAGCCGTGGAGGACGAGAGCAACAACACCTACCGCGCCACCATGCTGCGCCTGTATGTGCCGCTCAGCTTCGGCCTGGGCGCAATGGAATACAGGCTCACCGAAGTGGAGAGCGTGCTCGGGCAAAAGGCATGACTAAATTTAAAATTTAATATACGAACAGAAAAACAGCGCCGCTCGGGCGCTGTTTGTTTTTTATTTGGTTATGACGTTCTGCGGCCTGCCCGCCAAAAATGCCTCAAGGTTGCGCGCGGCGATATCGACGAGCCGCCTCCTTGTCTCCACGGGTCCCCACGCGACGTGCGGGGTGACGATGCAGTTTTTTGCACCGAAGAGCGGGCAATCTTCCCGCATGGGTTCTTCGGCAAGCACGTCGAGACAAGCCCCCGCGACGGCGCCTCCGTTCAGGGCACGGGAAAGCGCCCCTTCGTCTATAAGCGCGCCGCGCGCCGTGTTTATGAGCACCGCGCTCTTTTTCATGAGCAAGAGCGTGCGCTCGTTCACCAATCTTTCGGTTTCGGCGCAGAGCGGGCAGTGCAGAGAGAGAAAATCGCTGCGGGCAAATATTTC